>DATAHI010000137.1:0-5415 GCA_036263255.1 Oxalicibacterium sp.
CCAAAACGTCGATGCGACGCGATGTGTTAAATCAAAATAATTTTTTACTGCGGCGCTTCCTCATCATCACCGCATTTTTTCATTTCTCCTAGCGCCGACGAGCGAAGTTCCAAAAAGAAACGTCAATATGTTAAATCGGCAAATCGTCCCATAAATATGGGATAACGATCACTTGCCAAGATGCATACACTTCACGCCGGCTTGGCTTCGTTCTGCTCAATGTAGAACCATGCCTTGCCTTGACTGGTCGCAACATTGACAGGAAGTTGCACCGATTGGTTCACCTCGACGACGAAGCCCGCGATGCTGCCGCACGACGCACTTTCGTTGAAGTATAAGTTGTCCGGCACACGTTTCCGACCGAGTTTATCGCAGTGAAGAAGCATACCTTCATCTATTCACGCTTCCGCCCACCATGCGGCTTTGCGCGCCTCGACATACAGGTCATGGCGTGCTGGCTGGTAGCTGCGCTCATCGTCATCGGTCTGCTGTGGAGTGCGATCTTTTCCAGGCTGGATAGCGAGAGGAAGATCCTCGAAGAAGCCGGCAATCGCCAAGCGATTTCAATCAGCCGCACCTATGCGCAATATCTGAGTCGAACAATCGAGCAGTTGGCGCAGCTAAGCAAGCAGATCAAATACGGCTGGGGAAAAACGGGAAGCAAGACGACGCTCGAAGAAATGTCACGTCAGGGAATCTTCGACATCCCTCGCTTCGTCTCCGCTTCCATCTATGACAAAAGTGGAAAGCCGGTGACCGCGACTTCGCCGATACGTCAGACGTTCACCGTAGCGGATCGCGAGTACTTCCGTTTTCATCAAATGCATCGAGATGATGTGCTGCGCGTCGGCCCGCCGGTCATCGGCCGGATCAACCACCAGAAGATCATTACATTGAGCCGACGGCTGGAAGGAAAGGACGGCCATTTCGCCGGCGTGCTGGTAGTCGCGGTTGCGCCGGACTACTTCATGCTTTTTTCCGATGATCCCATTCTCGGCAATGACGGCATCCTGGCCCTGGTAGGCGAAGACGGGATCGAACGGGTATCCAAGCTCAGCCGCAATCAGGTGGACAGCCCTGCTCTGCTTGCCATGCCGATCGGGGAAGGAAATCTGCTCGGCAATCTGAAACCCGGTCCGCACCTCTTCTCTGACGGGAAAGTGCGTTATGCGGCGAGCGAGAAAATCGGCGAATATCCGTTCTATGCGATAGTCGGTTTGAGCCGCGACGATATCTTGCTGCCTTACGAAAACAACCGTGCGCTGTACACGAAAATCGGCATTACAAGCAGTGCCGTTATTCTGTTGCTGGCATTTGCGGCCGCATTCACCACCCTGCGTTTGATGTGGCGCCGCCAGCAGGCAGCCGCCATACGAGAAACCTACCGCATTGCGACAGAAGGCGGCAATGAAGGCTTCTACATCATCATGCCGTTGCGCGATCGCAGCGGCTTCATCGAAGATTTCGAGATCGTGGACTGCAACGAAAAAGGTGCGGCATTTTTCGGCACGACCCGCGACCACTTCATCGGCCAGTTCGTTTCAACCATTTGCACCAATGAGCACTTCGAGCAATCGATGCAGGCCTACCGTACTGCGATGCAAGCCGGATTTTACGAAGATGAGTACAGCGTGCCGCAAGGCAGTCCTATCCGGGCGGAATGGCTGAAACGAAAGTTCGTCCGGTCCGAGGAAGGCTTGGCGATTACACTGCGCGATATTGGCGAGACAAAACGGCACGAACGCGAAATGTCGCGCATGGCGACTGAGGATGGCGTGACCGGTCTGCCGAACCGGCACTGGCTCATGACCTATCTTCCCAAGGCGCTGGCGCAGGCAGAAGCGAGTGCAACCATGCTTGCTATCCTCTTCATCGACCTCGACGATTTCAAGAACGTCAACGATTCGCTGGGCCACTCCGCCGGCGACCAATTGCTGCGCGACGTAGCGACGCGCTTGCGCAACGCGCTACGCTCGACGGACAAGGTCGTCAGGATAGGCGGCGACGAATTCACCGTCGTGCTGGAATCGATACACAATGAAGAAAACGTCGCCAATATCGCGTTGACGATCAACCGGGCGCTGCAGCAATCCTTCGATCTGGCAAGCAGCACCGGCTCGCAGAAAAGCCGCATCAGTGCCTCGATCGGCATCAGCATGTTCCCGCGCGATGGCAAGGACGTGGAAACCTTGATCAAGAACGCCGATATCGCGATGTATGCCGCGAAGAGTGCGACCAAGGGGCGATTCCGCTTCTACGATCAGCACCTGTACGACAAGATCAAGCTGCGACTCGACACTGAACAGGCGTTGATGCAGGCAATCAGGGACGACCAGTTTGTCGTGCATTACCAGCCGCGCGTCGATGCGCTTTCAGGGCGCATGGTCGGCATGGAGGCTCTGCTGCGCTGGCAGCATCCGTCACGCGGATTGCTGGGCCCTCAGCATTTCATCGAACTTGCCGAAGAAACCGGCATGATCAACGCGATCGGCGAAATCGTGCTGGATAAAGTTTGTGCACAGATCGCTTCATGGCAAACGCACACCGTTGCGCTTGTCCCCATATCGGTCAATGTCTCGGCACACCAGTTCAATGAAAACAGGATTCGGGATCAGATCGAAGCGCGCCTGCAGAAATACGAGGTCGCACCCCATCTGCTGCAAATCGAATTGACGGAATCCGCGATGATGCACGACTCGGGCGATATCTTCGAGCAGATCACCGCCATCAATGCGATGGGCATTCGGATTCATGTCGACGATTTCGGAACCGGCTATTCGTCGCTATCGTTGCTGCAGCAGCTCGACATGGACATACTGAAAATCGACCGCGCCTTCACTGCCCAGCTCGGTATCGGAAAAGACGGCGAAATCTTCTTCTCCGCCATCGTGTCAATGGCAAAGGCGCTCGGCATGCAAGTCGTCGCAGAAGGCGTGGAAACAGCGGAACAGTTGCGCATCCTGCAGACGCTGGCCTGCGATGAGGTGCAAGGCTTCTATATCGCCCGCCCCATGCCGGCCGATGAAGTGCTCGGTCTGATGGGTGCAGCCACGTTGTTCCCCTGAACTGCAACAATACGGCGCAGCAGACGCGCCGCTATAATAGCCGCCGATCGCTTTTTCAACGTGCCGCCTCGCGCGCAACCGCCTCACATCGCTTATGAAGACATCATCTCGCCCTGTCGTTCTCTGCCTTTCCGGTCACGATCCCAGCGGCGGTGCCGGGCTGCAGGCCGACATCGAAGCATTGATGGCGCAGGGCTGTCATGCAGCGCCGACCGTTACCGCACTAACCGTACAGAATTCGATCGATGTCTCCGATTTTCGCGTACTCGATGGCGCATGGGTAAAGGCGCAAGCGAAGGCGGTGCTGTCCGATATCACGATCGCCGGCGTGAAGCTCGGCATGCTGGGCTCGACCGACATGGTCGATACGGTGATGGATATCCTGCAACCGCTGCAGGTACCGATCGTCTGCGATCCCGTGCTGCGTGCTGGCGGCGGAGGTGCACTGGGCAAGGATGAGGTGGGCTATGCGATCCGCGAACGGCTGCTGCCGATCGCAGCAATTGCGACGCCCAATCTTCCCGAGGCGCGCATTCTGGCGGAACTGCCGAACGGCACTGCAGACGAATGCGCGGAAAAACTGCTGCCGTTTTGCCGAAACCTGCTGATCACCGGCGGGCACGGCGACGAACGCGAGGTGCACAATCGTCTGTATCGGCGCGATGACGTGTCCAAGACATTCACTTGCGACCGCTTGCCCGGCAGCTATCACGGCTCGGGTTGCACGCTGGCGAGCGCACTCGCTGGACGTCTGGCCTTGGGAGAAGATGTACTGACGGCCGTCGAAAATGCGCTTGCCTATACTTGGCGTACGTTGCGGGACGCTGATACTCCGGGCGCCGGGCAACATTTCCCACGGCGCCTGCCACTTGATTTCTGCGCCTGAAATCAACATGCAAAAAGCAAAACGCCCGACGAATGATCGTCGGGCGTTTTGCTTTGAAACTGGTGGGAAGTACAAGTTTCGAACTTGTGACCTATCGCGTGTGAGGCGATCGCTCTACCCCTGAGCTAACCTCCCGGGAAGGCCAGCATTATGACATAAAACCCCGCCGCGCTCAATGCGCTGGCGCCTGATGCCACAGGCATTGGCCCTTCACTTCCTTGTCCAGGCCCGCGAGCGTTGCTTCGTGTTCGCCGAGCTCGTCGGCATCGGCTTCCAGCACGATGACTTCGGCGATGGCCACTTCCTCCACGATCTGGATTCCGGTCGCTTCGGTCGGTGCAGCAAGGTCGATGGTCAGCGAATTCTGTCCGCGCGTCATCGCCAGATAGACTTCGGCCAACAACTCCGCATCGAGCAAAGCGCCGTGCAGCGTGCGGTGCGCATTGGAAATGCCATAGCGGTCGCACAGCGCATCCAGCGAATTGCGCTTGCCCGGATGCTGTACCTTCGCTTCCGAAAGACTGTCGATGATATTGACGACGTGATCGCGGAAAGACGGAAGATTTAAGCGCTTGAATTCCTCGTCAAGAAAGCCGACGTCGAAAGGCGCATTGTGGATGATCACTTCAGCGCCCGCGACATAGTCCCGGAACTCATCGGCGATCTCGGCGAATTTCGGCTTGTCGCTCAAAAATTCCGTCGTCAATCCGTGCACGGCCAGCGCGCCCGCTTCCGAATCGCGTTCCGGGTTGATGTAGTAGTGAAAATTGTTGCCGGTCAGCCGGCGGTTCACCAGTTCGACGCAACCGATTTCAATGACGCGGTCGCCCGCGCGCGGATTGAGGCCAGTGGTTTCGGTATCAAGAACGATTTGTCGCATGGTTTGGTTCAGAATGGATTGTCCGATGATTCGATCTGCTTCAGCGTGGTTGCACTGCTCACGCCGCGGTTGGCGAGCGCGTCGGCGCGTTCATTACCCGCATGGCCGTTGTGACCGCGCACCCAGCGCCATTCGACACGATGACGCGCCTGCGCAGCATCGAGCGCCTGCCACAGGTCGGCGTTCTTCACCGGTTCACGCGCAGCCGTCTTCCATCCCCGCGCTTTCCAGCCGTGTATCCATTCGCTGATGCCCTTCTGCACGTACTGACTGTCGGTATGCACCGTAACCTCACACGGGCGGGTCAGCGCATTCAAGGCTTCGATCACCGCCTTCAGCTCCATGCGGTTATTGGTGGTACCCAGTTCGCCGCCGAAGATTTCCTTCTCGTGCTCACCCATCACCAGCAGCGCACCCCAGCCGCCAGGACCGGGATTTCCCTTGCATGCTCCATCGGTATAAATGTCGATCTTGCTCATTTTGTTCTTTGCTTGTGTATCTTATTCGTGGCCGGGACTCCCTGAGGAGCTGTCGCCTTTTTAGTGCGCAATGCGGGCCCGACAAGATGCATGCCGCGCACACGC
>DATAHI010000138.1:0-6079 GCA_036263255.1 Oxalicibacterium sp.
CGCGTACAACGCGCCGTCCGAAAAGGCGCGCAAGGTCTATGTCGTACCGCGCGGCATGCCGGTGGAAATCATCCTGACGCAGAATGGCTGGAGCAAGGTACGCGACGCGGTCGGCGATCTGTTCTGGCTGGAAGCCAAGGGTTTGGCCGCCAAGCGCAGCGTGGTCGTGATCGCACCGAGCGCTCGTCTGCACGCATCGGCAGAAGAAAGCGCGCCGCTGGTTGCTACTGTAGACAAGGGCGTATTGCTGGATCTCGTTGCGCCGGTCGCTGGCGGCTGGGTGAAGCTGAAGCACCGTGACGGCGTAGTCGGCTTTGCCAAGGTCGGCGAAGTCTGGGGCGATTGACTTCCGGACCATCGGGCACATCGATGATCCGACTCCATCCTGATCCATCATCACAATGAAGATCACCATACTCGGCGCCGGTGCCTGGGGCACGGCGTTGGCGAAATCGCTGGCCGAACGCCACGAGGTACTCCTGTGGGGACGTGACGCGGCTGCCATGCGCGCAATTGCAGCGCAGCGCGAGAATCGTCATTACCTGCCCGGATTTTCACTGCCCGATTCGTTGCAATGCAGCGCGGATCTGGAAGCCGCCGTCACACATGCCGGTACGGATGGGTTGATGATTGCCGGCACTTCGCTGGCCGGCTTGCGTCCGCTATCGATGCAACTGCGCAGCTACGCAATTCCCAACCTGCTGTGGCTGTGCAAAGGCTTCGAGCAAGATACCCAACTGATGCCGCACCAGGTCGTGCGCGAGGTGCTAGGCGACAAGGTGCCGGTCGGTGCCTTGTCGGGACCTTCATTTGCGCAGGAAGTCGCGCTCGGCTTGCCGTGTGCGTTGACGATTGCATCCGATCATGCAGGATTGCGCGATCAAGTCGTCAACGCGATGCACGGCCGCAGCATGCGCATCTACGCGACCGACGACTTGATCGGCGTCGAAGTGGGTGGCGCAGTGAAGAATATCCTCGCGATTGCCACCGGCGTCACGGATGGCCTTGGCCTCGGCATGAACGCACGTGCGGCGCTGATCACGCGCGGCCTGGCGGAAATTACGCGGCTTGGCGTGGCGCTCGGCGGTCGAGCCGAAACCTTCACCGGGCTGGCCGGTATCGGCGACCTGATCCTGACCTGTACCGGCGACCTGTCGCGTAACCGTCGTGTCGGCTTGAGCCTCGCCGAAGGCAATCCGCTGCAAACCATCGTAACGGAATTGGGGCATGTCGCCGAAGGCGTGCGCTGCGCGCAAGCGGTGCGTGCGCTGGCCCTTGTGCACAAGGTCGAGATGCCGATCACGAACGCGGTGGCGAGTGTACTGTTCGACGGCGTGGCGCCACGCGATATGGTGGCCTTGCTGCTGGCGCGCGATCCGCGCGACGAATCGCGCGTCAGGCTGTGATGTGAAATTGCCGCTGCCTTATGCAAGGCAGGCTGAAGGATGTCAGGAAGCGCGCTGCGCCATTTCGGATTGCGTCAGTGCATTGCCGGCGAAATCGTGATTCCCATTGTGCCTGAGCAGGATGCTGAGCAGCACCGACGCATCTTCCAGTGCCCGTAGCGAATGCGGCTCGCCTCCCGCCAGAAAAACCAGTTCTCCCGCCTGCAGCGTCAGCGTCTTCTGATGCGCATGCACCTCGATGCTGCCTTCCAGACACTGAATCGTCACCGGCCCATGTACCGCGTGTTCCGGCATCCCTTTGCCGCGCGGCAGCACCAGTCGTATCAATTCGAGTTGTTCGGTCTTGAACAGCGCGTGCGACACCGCTTCCGTCATCTTGCTGCCGAGCGGTCGTACGTCGATCACTTGTCCGGATGTGGCATGGGGTAGCGCCATGATGTTCTCCTCGTCGGGTGGTCTGGTATAGAGCGCGGAACCTGGGCAGCGTTCCGTTCTTTATAGCAATAAGACGAGAGATGGGCAAATCGCCGTGGCGACGCCGATGACAGCACGTGAGATCAGGCCTCGCGGTCCTCGTCGTTTTTTTTCTTTGCGAGTTTTTCCTGCAGCAAGCGTTTTTCCAGCTGGCGTCGGGCGGAGATGGATTTTTGATGCGGGCCGGCAGCCCGCTGCTTGGCGGCGAGCGCAAAGGGATTGCGCGGCGCCTTCTGCGAAGGCTCAATTCGTATCGTCAGCTTCTGACGTTTGGCGAGCGCCTTGTTAGCCATGATGAAAGGCGGAAGGGCATGCACGCCGTGCATGCCCAAGCCGGAAAAAGTTACAGCACATAGCGCGACAGATCTTCGTCGACCGCCAGCGCACCGAGCTTGTCGTCGACATAGGCTGCATCGATCGTCAGCGTCTGGCCCGATTTCTCGCTTGCTGTAAACGACATGTCTTCCAGCAGCTTTTCCATCACGGTGTACAGCCTCCGCGCGCCGATGTTCTCGGTTTTTTCGTTGACCGAATAGGCGATTTCCGCAAGGCGCTGTATGCCGTCCTGCGCAAATTCGATCTGCACGCCTTCGGTCCCGATCAGTGCCTCGTACTGGCGCGTCAGGCAGGCATCGGTGCCGGTCAGGATGCGCTCGAAGTCAGCGATCGACAGCGATTCCAGCTCGACGCGGATCGGAAAGCGGCCCTGCAGTTCCGGAATCAGGTCCGAGGGCTTCGCGAGATGGAAGGCGCCCGACGCGATGAACAGAATGTGGTCCGTTTTGATCATGCCGTACTTGGTGTTGACCGTCGTGCCTTCGACCAGAGGCAGCAGATCACGCTGCACGCCGGCACGCGAGACATCGGCACCGCCGTGTTCGGAGCGCGTCGCGATCTTGTCCACTTCGTCGAGAAACACGATGCCGTTCTGCTCGACGTTCGTGATCGCCTTCTGTTTCAATTCATCTTCGTTGAGCAGTTTGCTTGCTTCCTCATCAAGCAGGATTTTCATCGCTTCCTTGATCTTCACCTTGCGCATCTTCTTGCGCTGGCCGCCGACGCCGGAAAACATGCTCTTGATCTGCTCGGTCATTTCCTCCATGCCCGGCGGCGCCATGATTTCCATCGTCGGCGCAGCATCTGCCAACTCGATTTCGATCTCGGTGTCGTCCAGCGCACCTTCGCGCAGGCGTTTGCGGAAGGACTGACGCGCGACATTGCCGCTTTCGTTGGTGGTCGGCGTGGAGCTGAAGCCGAAATCTCGCGGTGGCGGCACCAGGATGTCGAGCACGCGGTCTTCTGCGGCGTCTTCGGCGCGTGCACGCACCTTGCGCATTTCCGCTTCGCGCGTCTGCTTGATGCCGATGTCGATCAGGTCGCGAATGATGGTGTCGACATCGCGGCCGACATAACCGACTTCCGTGAATTTCGTTGCTTCGACCTTGATGAACGGCGCATCGGCCAGCTTCGCCAGGCGGCGCGCGATCTCTGTCTTGCCGACGCCGGTGGGGCCGATCATCAGGATGTTCTTCGGCGTGATTTCATGGCGCAGCGGATCGGGCACCTGCTGGCGGCGCCAGCGATTGCGCAGCGCGATGGCGACGGCGCGTTTGGCCTTGCCTTGGCCGACCACGTGCTTGTCCAGTTCGGAAACGATTTCTTGAGGTGTCATGTTCATGAGAGAAAAGCCGCGATGCGGCGCATCAATGCTTGAAGGGTGGCCCTAGTCCAGGGTTTCGATGATGTGCGAGAGATTCGTGTAGATACACAGCTCGCCGGCGATGGTGAGCGCTTTCTTCACGACTTCGGCCGGCGGCAGATCGGTATTTTCTTGCAGCGCCTTGGCGGCCGATTGCGCGTACACGCCGCCGGAGCCGATCGCACCGATGCCGTCGTTGGGTTCCAGCACGTCGCCGTTGCCGGTAATGACTAGGGTGCTCTCGCGGTCCGCCACCAGCAGCATCGCTTCCAGCCGGCGCAGCATGCGGTCGGTGCGCCAGTCCTTGGCCAGTTCGACCGAGGCGCGCATCAGATTGCCTTGATGTTTTTCCAGCTTGGCTTCGAAGCGTTCCAGCAGCGTGAACGCATCGGCGGTACCACCTGCGAAGCCGACCAGCACCTTGCCGTTGTATACCTTGCGGACCTTGCGCGCGGTGCCTTTCATGACGATGTTGCCCAGCGTGACCTGACCGTCACCGCCCAATGCAACGACATTGCCGCGCCGCACCGAGAGGATGGTGGTGCCGTGAAATTGTTCCATGTGAGACCTTTGAGAAAAGCCGCCTTGCGCGGATTTGTCAAAGTATGGGGGTGGACGGACGGATTACAAGATCGCCATTCCGACCGGGCGGCCGAGGACTATCAGGCCTTGCGCTGCACGATGGTCAGCATGTCCTTGACGCCCATCACGCCGCACAGCGCAATGATGAAATGATTCGGGTGATACAGCACGATCTGCTTGCCCGCCGAAAGCAGCGGCGTCAGGCCGCCGAACAACTGGCCGGCGGCATTGAAATCCATGCGCGTCAGGCCTGAACAATCGAGCATGACCGGATTGCGGTCATGTGCGTACGCGGTGATCTGCTGCACCAGCGTGGCGGTGGCGCCATCGACCAGTGCCGGCATCCCGAAGCGATCCGCATTTTCCTCGTCCTGCGCGGCGGTTTCCTCGAAGTCGGTGGTGACCTTGTCCTGCGGCGAGACGAATGCAGGCGGCGAAACTTCGAAGGTCACGCAATAGTCGATACTGCGTTCCTCGAACTCCGCTTCGCGATTCAGCAGGCGCAGCAGTTCCAGCATCAGCAGCCATGGCGCTTCTGTTTCGTCGCGGCGACCGACCATCAGGATCGATTGAATCTTTTCCGCCAGTTCCGCTGCGCCGACCAGAATCAGGTTATGACCGGATTTCTGCAACTTCTTCAGTACGCTGAGCAGCAGCCCGCAGCCGATGGGATCGACTGCCGCGACGCGCACGAACTCCAGTTTCAGCACATCGCTACGCTCGGCGAGATTCTTGATGCGTTCCAGCTGCTTGACGATGCCGGCATCGAGCTTGCCGGAGAAAGCTACACTCGGCGTGCTGCTCGCACGCGGCGCCGCTTCCTTGGATTTTTCGGCGGCGTCGTTTTCGATCCAGGTTGGCGGCGACATCTCGAACTTGTGCGCATACTGGATCGACAGGTTTTCGAAGGCGGTGCGCTGGCCGGTGATCTGATACAGGTCGAACAACATACCCCACACCATCGGCGGTGCCTCTTCCGCGATGGCGTGCGTCAGAATGGGCTCGATCAGTTTCGTTTGCCCGTTGGCGAACAGGATCGCGGCTTCCTCGATGACGGGCGCGGCTTCGGAACTGGAAATTGCGACCGGGCCGGCCATCGTGTCGGCGCCGAGCAAGAAGGCGGTGCTGTCGCCCATCTCTGGCAGCTTGGTCGTTACGTGCTCGAGCGGGACGGTGTCGCCGGGTTTGGTGGGGCGCACATTGGTATTGCGGGTCAGCGTATCGGGAAATTGTGCCGGCATCGTGTTGCCGCTGAAAGGCAGCGGCTTGACGAATTCGGACGACATTTCGGATTCGATTTCGTCAATCTTCATCGCGGTGGCGGCGCGCGCCGCCTTGCGCTGCAGCTGGGCCTGATCCAGCGGGCTCTTGGTATTCGGGCCAAGAGCCGCATCACGCTTTTTTGGCGTGTCGCCTGTCGCAGATTTGCGTGCAGGCTGATCTTCCTTCTTGCCGAATAACGAGAAAATCCCCACGATGATCCTGATGAGCTACGGTGGCCAGTGCCGATGTCGAACAGACAATGCGCCAGGTTGAAAAACGCTTCGGGCCGCTTCCGGCCCGAAGCGATGCCGAATCGCTGCGGTGCTGATCAAAGGTAACACAAAGCGGTGCCGTCACGCGACCCCGCCGGCCAGCACCCGCTAGTGTAGCGAAAAATGCTGCACCGGCGATACCGCTTCAGAAACGCGTTCGTACGCCGACGATCACGTTACGACCGGGCAGCGGCGCTTCGTCTGCCAGAATCGAAGTCGACAGGCGGATGTCGTCATTCAGCAGATTCTTCAGCAGCAGGAACCAGGTGACGGGCATTGCCGAGCCGGCACGCTGTGTATAGGAAAAGTCCGCGTCGAGCTGGTTGTACGAAGGCGTGGCGAAATGTTCGAAGCTGGCCAGACGGTCCTGCTGCTGTCCATGC
>DATAHI010000139.1:0-6045 GCA_036263255.1 Oxalicibacterium sp.
GGTCCTGCTGCTGTCCATGCACCAGCGACAGGCCGGAGCGCCAAGGGCCGCTTCGATAGCCGAGGTCGCCGCCAAAACGCGTGGTCGGCTGCAAAGGCAGGTTGCCGGCGTCGTCCAGCGTCCCGCGCGAGGTGTCGGCAAATGCGCGCCACGACCATCCCGTACCACGCTCGTTGTACGTGATTTCCGCCTCTGCGCCATGGATGGTGGCGTCGCCTTGCGACCAGAAACGTTGGGTGAATTCGCCCGTCGGATCGGGAGTGCCGGTTTCGTCGACGGTGCCTGCTGTGCGGCCGTAGATGTAGTTCTGTACACGGTTGCGATACAGGTTTGCCTTCCAGCGCAACAGGCCCGTGTTTTTCTGCAGGCCCAGTTCGATGTTGTGCGAGGTTTCCTTCTGCAGCGACGGATCGCCGATGTCGAAAGTCGAGGTCGAGTCATGCGGTCCGTTCGAATACAGTTCCTCGATAGCGGGAGCGCGCTGTGCGACCGACGCCGTCAGGTTCAGCGCGTAACCCGGCGTGAAGGTCCACAGGCCGCCGAGTGAGTAAGAGCCCAGGTCGAAGTCGCGGCTCTGGAAGCCAGAGGACGCGTCCGGCGTGCGCTTGACCGATTCGAGGCGCGCGCCGCCGCTGACGCGCAGTGCACCGAAATCGCGTTCCTCGACGATAAAGCCGGCAAACGAATCGGTCTTCGTCACCGGCACGGTTTCCGGTCCGCTGCCGTCGGCTGCCAGCGCGGAAAATTTCGAGTTCTCGGTCTGGATGCCAAAGGTGCCGCGCCAGCCGGCGAGCGGCTTGTGTGTCAGCTCCCAGCGGCTTTCGATCGCATCGTTCTTGAAATCCGTGTCCGGCGTGCCGTCGGCTTCGTGCTCGGTGTGCTTGTAATCGGTATTGCCGATCTTGAAGCGTAGCGATTCGAATGCGCCGCCGAACGGATCGTTGATCAGGCCGTCGAGATCGATGCGCGTCTGCTTCAAGGTAATGTAGGACTGCTCGGGCGTCGGGATGCCGTAGCGGTCGTCATTGACACCCACCGAAGCGCCGATGTGGCCCCAGCTCTGTATATAGGAAGCGCCGACGCCCAGGCTGTTGGCGCGCGTGAACGAATTCGGCAGCTTGCCGGAACCGGAAGACGGATCGTTCGGCACCACGTCGCCGGAAATTTTGTAGTCGTCGGTGTCGCGCAGGTTACCGTCGACGTGCAGGCCGATGTCGCCGACGGCGCCGTCGACCGACAACGAGGTGCTTTTCGCATGATCGACGCTGCCGTAGCGGACTTCGGCTTCACCAGTCGGCGTGCGGTTCAATTCGGTCGGAATGCGGTTGTTGATGATGTTCACTACGCCGCCAATCGCGCCAGAGCCATACAGCAGTGCAGCAGGACCACGCAGGATTTCGATTTGCTCCGCAGTGGACGCCTCGCCGCCGACCGCATGATCGTCGGACAGGCCCGAGGCGTCGAGAATGGACATGCCGTTCTGTAGGATTTTCACTCGCGGGCCGCCCATGCCGCGGATGACCGGGCGGGAAGCTGCGGCGCCGAAGGCCGTGGCCGACACGCCAAGCTCGTCGGATAAAGTGTCGCCGAGTGAATTGCCCAGTTTGTCCTTCAGTGCATCGCCGCGCAGCACCGTGGCGGGCGCGAGGATTTGCGCGTTCTCGTTATTCTGAAATGGCGTGGTAACCACGACGGTGGGCAGCGTCGTGACGGTATCGTCGGCAGGCGCTGAAGCCTGCGCGTGCGCCGACGAGGAAAGGGAAGCGAGCGCGGACAGTACCGCGCTTGCCAACAGACTGTGTTGGAATTGCATGGAGTTCTCTCGAAAAATGGCAATGGCAGAACGCTGCGCTGCCGCGATACGGCAGCCAGCATGACGATGCAGTGCTATCCGATTGCCGGTGGCGCCCGAGAGAGGAAGAAGGAGATAAGCGGCGCGTCCCATGACTGGTACGCGAGCCAGAGCGCGAGAACTTTCGCGCAATCCGCCGCGAGCGGAAGGAAGATGAAGCTGGGCGCCATGTCGGCCAGCGCGGTGCCGTCCACCAGCGAACAGGAATGCGATCCATGCAGCTTGCGTTCGTCGCCATCGATGCCGATGTCGTTCGGTTCGGGCAGATCGGTAGACTGCATTGCAGGCGGCCGGCCGTCGAACCAGCCGGCATGCGCAATCCTATGCTGCATGCCCAGCCACTGCGAGAACAGCAGCATCGCCAGCAACACTGCCGCGAAGCCGCTGCGCGCGATATCGGCGCGCATGCGGTCGGTGGGCAATGCGCAGCGACGGGCTGCGCGTGCGATGAAGGGAGGGGCGGCTGGTTTCACGTGTGCTTCAGTGTGTCGTCGCGTCGCGCATGCATTGAACGAAGCGTGATCGGTGAGACTTTGTTGCAACAGTGTTGCATTCTATAAAAAAACAAAGCGCGCGGCCAGTACCGCGCGCTTTTTGCTGCGACAGACGACGATCAGTCGCCGTACAGCTTTTGCTTCAGCTCGCGGCGTTGCTGCGCTTCCAGCGAGAGTGTCGCGGTCGGACGTGCGAGCAGGCGTGGAATGCCGATCGGCTCGCCGGTTTCTTCGCACCAGCCGTAGTCGCCGGAATCGATCGAAGCGATCGATTGCTGCACCTTCTTGAGCAGCTTGCGTTCGCGGTCGCGCGTGCGCAATTCCAGCGCATGCTCTTCTTCGATCGTCGCGCGATCAGCCGGATCCGGCACCAGCACGGTTTCGCGTAGGTGTTCGGTGGTTTCATCGGCGTTCTTCAGCAGTTCCTTTTCCAGTTCCTGCAGACGATGCTTGAAGAAGGCGAGCTGTGCAGGATTCATGTAATCCTTCTCGCTCATCTTCAGAATTTCTTCTTCGGATAACAGAGCACCTGCATTTTCAGCGGTCGGGGTCGATTTGCTTGTCTTGGTTGCCACTTCGCTTGCTTTCGAAACTACGGGTTGTTCAATTCTGCCGGTCGGCCCGGAGGTTGCCTTTTTTGTGGCGACCGGAGCGGACGGCGACGCCTTTGTTGTCCTTGTTGCGGCCACCTTGGTGGACGGTTGTGCGGTGGTCGCGGTCTTCTTTGCTGCAGGTTTGACTGCCGGCTTTGCCTTGGTAGCGGGTGTCGCTGCTTTCTTTGCCGGCTTTGCCGCGCCGGATCTGGCGGCGCTAGGCACCTTGGTCTTTGCTACTGTCTTGGTCGATTTTACCGTACTCTTCACAGGCGACTTTTTGGCAGCCGGTTTGGCCGCCGACTTCTTCGCCGGCTTCAGCGATTCGGTCAATGCTTTGACTGCCTTTTTCGCAAAAGTTTTCACTGCCGATTTGGCGGCGGTTCTTGCCGTCTTCTTCGCAGCAGGTTTAGCGGCAGGTTTGGCGCGTGATGTCGTGCCCGCGATTTTTTTTGTGCTTTTGGCTGATTTTGCGACGGTTGCGTTCATGGTCCCCTGTCCCTCAACGAACTTGCCACACCTCGATCTTGTCGGGCCGCCGCGTGCCATCAGATGCTTCACGTCATGCGGGCGACCACCCTGCAGAGCTCAAAACCGGCATAGTTTATACCAAACATTGTTGCAAACCGCGAAGAAAAATCTCTTTCGGCAGATTCTGTCCGATAAAGACCATTTTGCTGCCTCGCGTCTCGTTTTCGTCCCATTTACCACCGATATCGGTGCCGAGCAGCTGATGGACACCTTGAAAGATGACCTTACGATCCGCGCCTTCCATCCATAGTACGCCCTTGTAGCGCAACATCTGCGGGCCGTATACCTGGACCAGACCGCCGAGGAATTCGTCGAGCTTGGCGGTGTGGAAAGGCCGTTCGCTCTTGAAGACGAAGGCGGCGATATTGTCGGTGTGGTGGCCGTGATGATGGTCGTGCGCGTGATCATGATGGTCGTGGCCGCAATGCTCGTCATGCACATGCTCCTCATCCTCGGCAGACAGGAAGTCGGGATCCAGTTCAAGCTTGTCGTTCAGGTTGAAGCCGCGTAAATCCAGCACATCGGCAATCGGCACGCCGCCGAAATTGCTGGTGATGATTTGCGCGCGTGGATTGATGCGTTTTAGCCGTTCGGTCAATTTCTGCAGTGCATCCGTATCGACCAGATCGGTCTTGGAGAGCAGCAGGCGGTCGGCGAAGCCTACTTGGCGCTGCGCTTCTTCGTGGCGGTCGAGCTGCTGCATCGCGTGCCTGGCGTCGACGACCGTGATGACGGCATCGACCAGGTAGTGCATGCCGACCTCTTCGTCGATGAAGAAGGTCTGCGTGACGGGGCCGGGATTGGCAAGACCGGTGGTCTCGATTACCACGTGGTCGAAATCCAGTTCGCCCTTGTTGCGCCGTTGCGCGAGATTGGTCAAGGCGGCAATCAGGTCGCCGCGGACGGTGCAGCAGATGCAGCCATTGTTCATTTCCACGATCTGCTCCCTGCTGTCGTGGACGAGGATCTCGTTGTCGATATTCTCCTGACCGAACTCATTTTCGATCACGGCGATTTTATGGCCGTGCGGTTCGTGCAGGATGCGGTTGAGCAGCGTGGTTTTACCGGCGCCGAGAAAGCCGGTCAGGATGGTGGCGGGGATCAATGACATGGCAGTATCCGTGTAACGGTGTCAGTGCGCGCAATCGGCGCACAGTCCTTTGATGGTGAGTTCGATATCGTGGCTGCGAAAGCCTTTTCCGAGCGTGGCGCGCAGCGCACTCTGCAGTTCCTTGCGCAGCGCGGCATCTGCCGAGGCATCGACGCTGTCGATGCAGAACACGCGCGCACAGCGGGTGCACTTGAAGTGTCCATGCTGATGCTGCGGTGCCGTCTTGTCGCCGTGCTCGTGCGGCTCCGCAGCAGCGTTGTAACGGTATATGCGGTCGTCGCCGGCAATCTTGTGTGCTAGCCGTGCGTCGGTCAGGCAGTCGAGCGCGCGGTACAGCGTCACGCGATCCATGTCGGCCAGCGTGTCCTGCACATCCTGATGCGAAAACGCATAGGGTGCGCCGAGCAACGCGGCCAGCACCTTGACGCGCGCATCGGTGACACGGATGCGGCTGTCGCGCAACTGTGCTTCTGCCATCGCATGAAAGCGCGCGACGGTTTTGGATGATGATTTCGCCGCGACAGTCTTTTTCATGGCGGTATCCGGAAATCGAAAGATGAAACGATTATGCCGTACTTGCAATTCTGTTGCAGGAAACCGCAAGAGTCATGCCGGCTTTTTTTTGGCGCGCGGGTGGGCCGCGTCGTAGACTTGTGCAAGCCGCTGGAAGTCGAGCGCAGTGTAGATCTGGGTTGCGGAGATGGACGCGTGGCCAAGCATTTCCTGCACTGCGCGAAGGTCGCCCGAGGATTGCAGCACGTGCGAAGCGAACGAATGCCGCAGCATGTGCGGATGCACGTCGACCGGCAAGCCGAGCGCGCGCGCATGCGCCTTCAGCCGCAGTTGCACGACACGCGTCGACATCCGCGCGCCGCGTTCGCTCAGGAATAACGCATGCGAATCGCCTTTTTGCACGCTGCTGCGCGCCGCGAGCCAAGCCTGCAGCGCGGCAATCGCATGTTCGCCGACCGGCACGCTGCGTGCCTTGTTGCCTTTGCCCGTCACGTGCACTTCGTGTTCCGCCAGGTCCAGCCAGCCGGCGGAGACGTAATCGCCTTCGCGCACGTAATGCAAATCGAGGCCGACCAGTTCCGACACGCGCAGGCCGCTGGAGTACAGCAGCTCGAACATCGCACGATTGCACAGCTGGGCAGTATCGTCGGCGGCATTGCCCGGGCGTTTTTCGGCGACCAAACGCACCGCATCGTCGGCCGACAAGGCCTTCGGCAAGGGTTTGTCGCGCTTGGGCGGCTTGATGCCATCCACTGGGTTGGCGCTCACCATGTTGTGTTCGGACAGCCAGCGGAAATAGCTACGCCAAGCCGAGAGCTTGCGCGCAATCGAACGTGCATTCGCACCGCGCGCATGCAACTGCGCAGCGAACTTGCGGATGTGGAAGTGGTTGAGTGCGAGGATCGCGACGCCAGATTCGCGCGCCAGCGCCGCGAGCTCGCGTAGATCGCG
>DATAHI010000140.1:0-2460 GCA_036263255.1 Oxalicibacterium sp.
CTCCTGGACGCGGTGTGCTGCCGCCACCGACCAGTGCAACGCCCGATGCAGTGTGATGCGGGTGGCGATAGGGGCGTACCTTCCAGCGTTCGCTGCTGAAGCCGCTAGTCAGCGATTGGACGGCGGCAGATTCCAGCGCCTCCTCGTCGCTCATCGGCGGAAGAATCCCGGCAAAGCGCGCTGCGAGCATTGATTTGCCGCCGCCGGGCGGGCCGACCATCAACAGGCTGTGGCCGCCGGCCGCCGCGATCTCCAGTGCACGCTTGGCTTGCGCCTGTCCCTTCACGTCAGCCAGATCGGGATAGTGCGCTATGCGGGCGACAGGCGCGGCAACATGAGGCGCCAAGCGCGCTTCGGGGTCGTGTGCGGCAAAGTGCGCGCAGACCTGCAACAGCGTATCGGCCGGCAGGATCGGCACATCGCGGACCAGCGCGGCTTCATCGGCATTGGTGCGCGGCAGGATGAACGCTCGCTGGCGATTGCCATTGCGTGACATTGCATACGTCATTGCCAGTGCGCCGCGAATCGGGCGCAGCTCGCCGGACAGTGACAATTCACCGGCGAATTCGTATTCCGTCAGCGTATCTCCTGGCATCTGGCCGGAGGCGGCGAGGATGCCCAGCGCGATCGGCAGATCGAAACGCCCCGATTCCTTCGGCAAATCAGCCGGCGCCAAGTTGACCGTAATGCGGCGGGCAGGAAATTCAAAGCCTGCGTTTTGCAGCGCCGCGCGTACGCGATCGCGTGATTCCTTTACTTCGGTTTCCGGAAGACCGACGATCGTGAATGAAGGAAGGCCATTGGCCAAATGCACTTCGACGGTGACTTGCGGAGCTTGCATGCCGGCCAAGGCGCGGCTCCTGAGAACGGCGAGACTCATTGCACTCCTTCTGTTGATTATTATATGGAGTAGGCAAGTGATACGTTGCGCGGCCTATTCTACCGGCATCGTGCGACGTGGTGTTGATGTTCGAGGTGCGCGATTGCCGCCTTGACGATGGCGTAGCGTAGCGCGTGGTCCGGCGTCGGATGGTCCTTCAAATGCACCCGTTGCCGGGCTATGCGCACTGCAGGCCCATATGGATCGGCAGGATCGTCATCCCATTCAATATGCAAGGTATGCGCGGCGATCAATGGAGCGCAGGCTTCCCAGTCCCTGCACCATCTCGGCACAGGCAATGCTTCATGCCAGAGCGCGCCGGCGCTTTCGGAGAATTCCTCGATATTGCGCATGCCCAGTAGCTGCGCCAGGTGGCGCTCCAAGGCCACACAACTGCGGAAATATTCCTCGTCGTTCATGCGCATGCGGACTCCGTATTCACTTGGCGAGCCGCCAAGCGGCGACGCATTATCCGACGACGCTGGTCTTCTTCAGTTCCGCTTCCAGTGCGGCAACGCGTGCTTCCAACGCTTCCAGGCGTGCGCGCGTGTTCGCCAATACCTGCGCCTGCACGTCGAATTCTTCGCGCGTAACGAGGTCGAGCTTGGCAAAGCCTTGGCTCATCATCGCTTTGACGTTCTTTTCGATGTCTTTGGCGGGTGAGTTTTCCAGCACTTCGTTGATTTTGCTTTGCATATCAGCAAAAAAATTCGGCTTGTCCATGATGGTTCCTTTCTTAGGTAAAGCGGCACTAATGTAGGGCGGGGTCGACTGCGATGCACCTCGAAGGTGCAAGCAGGGCGCCGAATGTATTCGCCAAACTCGGATCGCATTCTCAATCTAGCCAAAATCATAATGCATGTTCGTCAAAATGCCCTGGCATGAGTTCTGCTAAATGTTGAACAAGAACAACGGGGGTCGTTGGTTTCTGTCTTCAACCTTAAAAGGAAAATCTGATGAACAAGCTTATTATCGCTGCTGCCTTGTCCGCCGCATTTGCTGCAAACATCGCTTCGGCACAGGAAGCCGCCGCACCTGCCGCAACGCCGCCAGATAACCAGTTTGCGTATAACCTAGGCCTGACCAGCGACTACCGCTATCGCGGCATTTCGCAATCCCGCTTGAATCCGGCGATCTCCGGCGGGGTTGACTATACGCACAACCCGACCGGTTTTTATCTCGGCACCTGGATTTCCTCCATTCGGTGGATTAGCGACGCCGGCGGCAATGGCAACACCGAAATCGATCTGTACGGTGGCAAGCGCGGTGAGATCGTCAAGGATGTCTCTTACGACGTAGGCGTGTTGCGCTACTACTACCCAAGCAACGATCTTGCGGTCAGCGCCAATACGACCGAAGTGTACGGTCAGCTCGGTTATGGCCCAGCTTACATCAAGTACTCCCACTCTGTGACGAACCTGTTTGGTTTCGCTGATAGCAAGAACAGCGGCTATCTGGATATCGGCGCCAACATCGACCTGGGTAGTGGCTATACGCTGAACCTGCATGCAGGTCACCAGAAGGTCAAGAACAATTCCGATTTCAGCTATACCGACTGGAAAGTCGGCGTGACCAAGGAC
>DATAHI010000141.1:0-3129 GCA_036263255.1 Oxalicibacterium sp.
ATGTCGAATCTGGCAGGCGGCATCACTGGCGAAATCACCTATGTCGACGGCGGCTTCTCGCACGTCGTTCCGGGCATGGGCGGGGAATGAACGGATCGGCATTCGGCCCGGTAAAAGCGGCGCGATGCGCCGCTTTTTTATTTCTTGATCGGCTCTCGCACGCAGCATTGCCGTTTTGCCTACTTCATCATCTGGATGATACGCAGACAAACAACTCGACACGGTGCCCATGTAACGATATAATGCGGTCTGTGCCTTGCAGTATGCATCGCACTTTTGCAGCATCGCGAACCGTTAAGCATCACTGATAAAGCCCCCCGCCTTTCAGGTGTCGAACTCAGACACCGTCCCGGCGCAAAAGCTTTTGTGCCGAAATCTCTCAGATTCATTCCTGGCTGTTTCGTTGGTTGGCGTTGCGTTTTTTGCGCACGCAATTTGTTCATGAGCCATTGGCCGTTGTGGTCGATATCGCCATGAGCATTGCAGCAATGATTTTCATCACGGAAGAACATAATGACTTTTGAATCACTCGGCCTCCATTCGTCCATCATCAAAGCGTTGAACGAATCGGGCTATACCGAGCCAACCTCGGTGCAAGCACAAGCAGTTCCAGCAGGCATTGAAGGACGTGACATGATGGTCTCGTCGCAAACCGGCTCGGGCAAGACCGCAGCATTCATGCTGCCGGCACTGCACAAATTCGCCCTGCAGGCGGACCAACAGGCGCCAGGCGGCAAGACGCCGAACCAGGAAGCGCAATCGGCACGTTCGCGTGGCGAACGTCCGCGCTTCAAGGCTGCACAACCGAAAATGCTGGTGCTGACCCCGACACGCGAACTCGCGCTGCAGGTCACCACTTCGACCGACAAATACGGCGCCTTCATGCGCCGTGTAAAAGCGGTTTCCATCCTTGGCGGCATGCCGTATCCGAAGCAGATGCAACTGCTGTCGCGCAACCCTGAAATCCTGGTCGCGACGCCAGGCCGCCTGATCGATCACATGGAATCGGGCAAGATCGACTTCTCGCAATTGCAGATCCTGGTATTGGACGAAGCGGATCGCATGCTGGACATGGGCTTTGTCGATGACATCGAAAAGATCGTCGCCGCGACGCCCGAAACCCGCCAGACCATGCTGTTCTCGGCAACGCTGGACGGCGTAGTCGGCAACATGGCCAAGCGCATCACCAAGGATCCGCTGGTCATCCAGATTGCCGGTTCGGCCACCAAGCACGAGAACATCCAGCAGCGCGTCCACTTTGCCGACGACCTGTCGCACAAGAACCGCATGCTCGATCACTTGCTGCGTGACGAATCGATGGATCAGGCCGTGATCTTCACCGCGACCAAGCGTGACGCCGACACGATCGCCGATCGTCTGAACATCGCCGGTTTCGCTGCCGCTGCACTGCATGGTGACATGCACCAGGGCGCGCGTAACCGCACGCTGGACGGTCTGCGCCGCGGCAATATCCGTGTGCTGGTCGCCACCGACGTCGCCGCGCGCGGCATCGACGTGCCAGGCATCACGCACGTGTTCAACTACGATCTGCCGAAGTTTCCGGAAGACTACGTGCACCGCATCGGCCGTACCGGTCGCGCTGGCCGTAAGGGTATCGCGGTATCGCTGGTCAATCATGCGGAAGGCGTGAACGTCAAACGCATCGAACGTTTCATCAAGCAGACGATTCCGGTCGATGTAATCGAAGGTCTGGAACCGAAGCGCACCGCGGCCCCGCGTTCCAATAAACCGGGTGGCTGGAAGCCGGGCGATGGCCGCAAGCCGGGCCAGCGCAGCTTCAGCAAGCCGAACAACGGTCCGCGCCGCGAAGGTTCAGGCTTCGGCCGCAGCTCGCGTAATGGCGATTCCGGCGGCGCAGCACGTCGCAGCTTCAGCGATCGCTAACCAGCACATCGCTCCTTAATAAAACGCGCCCACGGGCGCGTTTTTTATTTGGCGACGAGGCGTGATACCGGCGCTCAAGCAGATAACGCGCCGATCTACTACAGTAAGCGGCTCATCACCTCATATGGCAGAGCCATCTGCCGAGAACGGAGATTTGCCGTGAACCGATCTACTCTTCCCAGCTTTTTCATTCCGCACGGGGGCGGTCCCTGCTTCTTCATGGACTGGCCGGGCGATCCCCACATGTGGGATCGCATGGCTAATTTCCTGCGTAGCCTGCCGCAACGCTTGCCGGCACGGCCACAAGCCGTTCTGATCGTTTCGGGTCACTGGGAAGAAAACGCATTTACCGTCAATACAAATCCGCAACCTGGCCTGATTTACGACTACTACGGCTTCCCGGAACACACGTACAAGCTCACCTATCCGGCGCCAGGCGCGCCGGCTCTGGCAGCGCGTGTGCAGCAACTGCTCGCGGCTGCCGGCCTGCCAACCGCAAGTGATGCACAACGCGGGTGGGACCACGGCGTTTTCATTCCTCTGAAGGTTGTCTATCCGGATGCGGATATTCCGGTCGTCCAGCTCTCCATGAAAAAAGGGCTCGATCCGGCCGAACATCTGAAGGCAGGCCGGGCACTGCGAACACTTCGCGACGAAGGCGTGCTGATTCTCGGCAGCGGCATGAGTTTTCACAACATGCGCGGTTTCACGCCCGCCTTCCATGCCGCTTCGGAACGCTTCGACGACTGGCTCGCCCAAATGGCACAACAGCCGGAACAAGAACGCAATGACTTGCTGCAGCACTGGCAACAGGCGCCGCATGCCCGCGAGGTACAACCACATCCCGACCATCTACTACCGCTGATGGTTGCAGCGGGCGCCGCCGGCAACGATGCCGGCAGTCGTATCTTCCGCGACACCGTCATGAATGTGGTCGTTTCGGCGATCGCCTTTGGCGAGTCCGGTAACGCAGCGCAAAACGCGGCCTAGCGGCACCTCACGACAGTCCGACGTTGCGCCGATTCCTCGCTGCCTGCGACTTCAATTGCAAAATACTTGTGCGTATGCAATATTGCCTTTCCCACACTTCTTGAGATTGCACATGATCCGATTTGCTCCTCTACTGGCTGCCTGCGCTCTCGGCCTCTCGGCGTTGGCGCCCTTGCACGCAAGTGCCCAGGTCAGCATCAACCTGAACATCGGTACCGAACCGCCGCCGGTGCG
>DATAHI010000142.1:0-4080 GCA_036263255.1 Oxalicibacterium sp.
CATCTGGTTTACCGATCCGCCCTACGGCATCCAGACCGATTACGAAGGCGGCAAGCAGCATGCCGAACGGCCTGCTTGCGTGTATCGCCTCGATGGCAACGGCGAACTGACGATCATCACGGACAAGTTGACCGGGCCGAACGGCTTGTGCTTTTCGCCTGACGAAACCCGGCTGTATGTTTCCGAAAGCGGCGACCAGTTCGCACCGGAACCGGTGCGGCACATGATGGTGATGGACGTATCGAGTGATGGCCGTAGCTGCACCCCGCCGCGCAAGTTCTACAAGGTCGAGCCGGGCTATACGGACGGCATGCGGTGCGACGAACAGGGCAACATCTGGGCAACGGCGGCCGACGGCGTGCATTGCATCGCACCGGATGGCACGCTTCTCGGAAAAATTCGTGTGCCGTTTCCAGTATCGAATCTGTGTTTCGGCGGTCGTCATCGCAGCCGCCTGTTCCTGTGTGCGTCGCACACCTTGTATGCGATTTACGTGAATCAGCGCGGCGCGCAACGACCATGAGCATAAGGGGCGCGCAACTCCTTCGCATCAGCCGCAATGTGGCCGATCTCGAGCGCAGCGTTGCGTTCTACGTTCATCGTCTCGGCTTTGTCCAAGCGCCTCGCATGCCGGTGATCGACCATGAACTCAGTTCGCTGCTGGGCCTGCACGGACAAGCGCTGCGGATCCAGCGTTTGCTGTTCGGCGCACAGGAAATCGAATTGGTGGAAGTGGGAAAGGAAGTAGCCGCCTATCCATTCGACAGCACGTCTGCCGATCTCTGGTTCCAGCATTTCGCCATGCGCGTACATGACATCGAATCGGCTTGCGTACGGCTTTTTCGCCAAGACTTGCCCGCGCCTCTACCGACCGCCATCTCGCACGACCAAAGCGGAAGTGCAGTTCCGATAACGCTGCCGCCGCGTAGCGGAGGTGTCATCGCATTCAAGTTTCGCGATCCAGACGGCCATCCGCTTGAGTTCCTACAGTTTCCTGGCGATTCGCTTCCACGTCTGCAGGAAGGCATCGATCACTCCGCCATCAGCGTGGCCGACGCTGAAAGAAGCATCGCGTTCTACAAGAAGGTGTTTGGCATGCGCGTGGCACACCGGCAGTTGAACGTGGGCATTGAGCAGCAATATCTCGATGGGATGAACCACAGCACCGTGGAAGTCATCGGTCTGAAGCCGGACGTTGCTGACGGCGCGGACACGCATCCGTATATCGAACTCTTGGCTTACCAGAGACCGACCGGCCGCCCCAGATCCGAGAGTACTATGCCGCTCGATATTGCAAGCGACCGCCTCGTGTTTCGGGTATCGGAGGTGGGAAACATCGCCGAATCGAACGACGAACATCTACAGGCACATGTCACGCTCGGCACACGTGGCAATCCGCAGCGCATATTGCTGCGCGATCCCGACGGACATTTTCTCGAAGTGCAGCAGTAAGCGCGCCATCGTCGGCGCATGCCAAATGTGCTGAGCGGGGCGCAACCATCGATTGCGCCCCGCTCTTGTGCTGCCTTGGTAGTTACTGCAACAGGCCTTGGTACACTTCCTTGATGCTGGCGTAGCACTCGCAGATGTGGTTCTCCAGACCAGCGCGGTCCAGTACGGTGATCTGACCGCGGCTGTAGTGGATCAAGCCTTCGTCCTGCAGCTTGCGAGCAGCTTCGGTCACGCTTTCGCGGCGCACGCCGAGCATGTTCGCGATCAAGTCTTGCGTCATGCTGATCTGGTTGCCCGGCAGACGATCGAGACTCAACAACAGCCAGCGGCATAGTTGCTGGACGATCGTGTGATGCCGGTTGCATGCGACTGTGTGTGCCATCTGGGTAAACAAGGCCTGCGTGAAACGCAGCAGCAGGCGCTGCAGCGCACCGCCCCGTGCGAACTCCTGGTTCAGCAATGCAGCCTTGATGCGGAATCCATAGCCACCGCTCTTGATGAAAGCGCGGTTCAGCGAGGCGCCGCCACCCATGAAAACGTCATGGCCCACCACGCCTTCGTAACCGATGACGGCCGTTTCCGAGGACGCACCGTCGGCCGTTTCATATAGCAGCGAGACGATGCTGCTGGTCGGGAAATAGACGTACTGCATCTGTTCGCCCGCTTCGCAGATCGTGGTGCCGAAAGGCATTTCGACAAATTCGAGCTGCGGCAGGATGCGTTCGTAATCCGCATCAGGCAAGGCAGCCAGCAAGCCGTTGTGTTTTGGGTTGTGACCATACAGACCCGCCAGCGCCCTCGGCGCAACCGCGGGGCGACCTTGATTCAGACGCGCGCTCGCTTCCTTCCTGTGAAGCGCAGCAATGGCGCTGGCATTAACGACTTGACGGGCAGTGACGTTGCGTACGTTCGAGATATGTGCCATGGATTTCTCCTTCTTGTCGTAACTTCCAGGCACTCATCATCACATTATCGAAATGCAAACTAAATCAGCGCATCTCCCATTTTGGTGTGAGATGACGCTGACAAATAATTAATCAATTGCATTGGGGAAAAAGGGACGTCAACAGCGATCCTAAGCCGTCAGACGGGGCGTGCCAGCACTTCGTCGATCTTGTGCCGTGTATCCTGCATCACGGCTTCCAGCGCTTCTTCGCAGGTATTGCCGTAGCAGGGGCCGCCGAATTCCTGGAAGGTTTCAATACCGCCCGCGCCGGGCCGCTGCACCTCGCTGGTCGCGAGCCAGCGATGGTCGTCCGTCGGAACGGCGATAGTGAAGATCGAATATTCCTCGTAGGTAGCGTCAGGTTTTCTGTCCATGATTTCCTCTACAGCAAACAATGAACACGGTCAGGAATGCTCGGACACGTATTTCGCAACGAAGGCATGTGCTTCGTCCAGCGCTTCCTGTTCGGTGCCGGCCACCCCGACGTCGTGAATTTCTTCGGCGATATCCGGCCGATTTTCAACGGTGTGTGAGACGTGACCAGAAAAGGTGCCGTCGGGAAGCTTCGTTGCATATGCCTTGAAAATATGGCGCGGCGGAGATTGCGCTGTCATGCCCTTGCTCCTTCAATTCTTCCTTCCATTCTTCTATGCACTGATAGCGCAAACGGCAAAAGGTTCGGCGCGCCTGCGGGAAACGCATTCAAGGTTCGCGCTTCGCACGCCGTCAAAAAGGTAATATAAGCGGTTTATTTTCCATCCCTCTTCCACATTCATGACTGCCGAAAGCCAACTCCATAGCCACGCCTTCACGGTAGGCAATCCCTGGGCTGAGAAAAATACTGCACGCGTCGTGCTGATCACGGCCATCATGATGGTGATCGAAATTTCTGGCGGCTATCTGTTCAATTCGATGGCCTTGCTCGCCGACGGCTGGCACATGAGTTCTCATGCGCTGGCCTTGGGTCTATCGCTGCTTGCCTATACGTTTTCGCGCAAGCTGGCCAACGATCCGCGCTTCTCCTTCGGCACGTGGAAGATCGAGATTCTGGCCGGCTATACCAGTGCGATCCTTCTGCTGTTCGTCGCCGGCCTGATGGCATGGCAATCGGCTGAACGCTTGATTGCACCCACGGCGATCGGCTACAACGAGGCGATCGCGATCGCCATCATCGGTCTGGCAGTCAACCTTGGCTGCGCCTGGTTGCTGCATGGCGGACATCACCATGATCACGACCACCATGGTCATCATCACGCCGCTTCGCACGGACATGACGACCACACCCATGATCTGAACCTGCGTGCGGCGTATATCCACGTCGTTTCCGACGCAGCGACGTCGGCACTGGCGATCTTTGCGCTGATCGGCGGCAAGTTGTGGGGCGCCGTCTGGCTCGATCCGGTGATGGGTCTCGTGGGCGCCGTGCTGGTCGCGCTTTGGTCGCTCGGTCTGCTGCGCGAATCGGGGAAGGTGCTGCTCGACGCCGAAATGAACGCGCCGGTGGTCGAGGAAATTCGCGACGTGATCCGCAGCTCGCCCGTACCGGCGACCATCGCCGATCTGCACGTATGGCGTGTAGGACGCGGCCAGTACGCCTGCATTCTGGCGCTACTGACGGATGGCGAAGTCGATGGCGATTATTTCCGCCGGCAACTGCAGGTGCACGAGGAACTGGTGCACAT
>DATAHI010000143.1:0-2962 GCA_036263255.1 Oxalicibacterium sp.
ATATGAAGCAGATCAAGGTCATGGTGGTCGATGATTCCGCCGTGGTGCGCCAGGTGGTAAGCGGTTTGCTCGATGCGGCGCCGGACATGACAGTGATTGCCGCGGTTGCCGATCCCTTGCTGGCGATCGAACGGCTGAAGCAGCAATGGCCCGATGTCATCGTGCTGGATGTCGAGATGCCGCGCATGGATGGCATTACCTTTTTGCGCAGGATCATGCAGGAGCGGCCGACGCCGGTCGTGATCTGTTCGACGCTGACCGAGAAAGGAGCCAAGACTACGCTGGAAGCGCTGGCAGCCGGCGCCGTTTCCATCATCACCAAGCCCAAGTTGGGGCTCAAGCAGTTTCTCAATGATTCGTCCGACGACCTGGTAACGACCGTGCGCGGCGCAGCACAGGCGAACGTGAAGCGCTTGGCGCCGAAGGCGGAAGTCCCGCTGGCCCCGGCACCGCCGAAGAACACGGCGGACATCATTCTTGCGCCCGGCGCCGGCAAGGCGATGACGCAAACCACGGAACGGGTGGTGGCAATCGGCACGTCGACTGGCGGCACACAGGCGCTGGAAGAAGTACTGACCGCATTGCCCCGCGTGTCGCCCGGCATCGTGATCGTGCAGCACATGCCCGAAAAGTTTACCGCCGCGTTTGCAGGCCGCTTGAATGGCATCTGCCAGATCGAGGTGAAAGAAGCTGAAACCAACGACCGCGTGATACCGGGACGCGCACTGATTGCTCCGGGCGGTCGCCACATCCTGCTGAAGCGCAGTGGTGCGCAGTACTTCGTCGAGGTAATTGACGGTCCGCTGGTCAATCGCCATCGGCCGTCGGTCGATGTGATGTTTCGCTCGGTTGCGAAGACTGCCGGCGCGAATGCGCTGGGCGTGATCATGACCGGCATGGGAGACGACGGCGCGGCCGGCTTGCTCGAAATGCGCACCGCCGGTGCGCGAACCGTCGCGCAGGATGAACAGAGCTGTGTGGTGTTCGGCATGCCGAAGGAAGCGATCAAGCGCGGTGGTGTCGAGCGCACACTGCCGTTGGGCGCCATCGCGCAGGAAATTCTCAGGCAGATGTAGGACAGGGTGACATAAGGCTGGCACCGCGTGGAGACATGGCGGTGCGCGTGCTCACAAGCGGTGCTTCATCGTGTGCCATTGACGTTGCCGTCACGGCGCGAGGACGGCGGCATGTCGGCATACCGGACCTATTGCCGCGAAGAGCTGCGATTCTTCTCGATGACTGCGATAACGATCAGCATGTACGCAATCAGTCGGAACAGATAGCCGATCGGCGTGTCGTCGCTAGCGTCCGCGCCTTGCACCAGGAAAAAGCGGTTGATGCCCTGAATCAGGAAGGAGATCGCGAAGTACAGGAAGAAAGAATCGCGCGTCGTCTTCCAGAAGCGAAGGAAGAACAAGGCTGCGATCAATGACGCCATGCCGATGGCGCCGGTCAGCAGGTAATTGATTCCCATGGTTATTCTTCCCAGATCAGGCCGTACAGCAGCGGAAGCAGCGCCCCCAGTGCCGTAACCAGGCGCCATGTCGACAAATCGAGCGCGGGGCCGGTGATCTTGTCGATAAACAGCAGCAAGTTGTTGAGAGTAAGTCCGGTAAAGCAGAGCCCGCTCCAGAATAGCAGGCGGTAGCGCGAGCGAAAGTACGCGCGCAATAGAAGAATCGCGCAGCCGAGCGAAGTCAGCATGCAAAGTGCGTAAATCAGAATACCCATTAATCCCTCCGCCATTTGAAGGCGTCTGCGAATTGTTGTACTTTCTTGCCGCCCACCGAGTGCACCAGATTCGTCATGCCAATCAGATCCTCGCTGTAGGCCTGTGCGAGCTTTTCAACGATTTCGCGCAGTGAGGGATGACTTGGCTGGTAGCGGTATTGACCAGGCGATCCCTCGATCGGCGCCAGAAATCCCCCTTGGTGCAGCGCATTTAGCAGGTCTGCGGCCTGTCGTGTACCGATATACAGGCGTTGCGCAAGGATCTCTGCGCTCCATGCCGCGATGCTGGTGTCGCGCAACAGCAGCAGGGCTTCCAGATGAGGAATGGAGGGAACGCTCGTTACGATGAATCTTCTGACGTCATCCGGGATCAACTGCCCCTTCATGCGTAGTCCTTTACTGTTACTGCATTCATTGCTATCCCAATCTTCGATACAGGCCGAGTGACGGTTCGATGGGTTTGTAGCGGCTGGCTACCATGCTGAGCTCCGGTTCGCTTTCCGGATCGATGCTCAATATGCCAAAGGCGGACAGACTGTCGTCGAACACGCGCAGCGAACGGCGGCGCAGCGCATGACCAAATTCCCGCATTGCGCCTTGGCACAGAACCAGCTGAAACTCGTTGAATGAAGCGTCGCTGGCAAGATCGGATTGCGCCCAGACGATATTCCGCCGCAGGGAAGGCGAAATCGTAAAGGCATCTTCGTGACGTTCGCAATAGCTCGCGAGCGAGGCCTTGCCGCCGGCACGACGGTAATTGTCTTCGTAGGTCGGCATGAGCTCCGCCGGGAAACGGCCGCACATCGCCCGCGACAGCATCTGATGATTGGCATGCGTCACGAAGATACGGCTTTTCTCGTACAAGCCTTCCTCTTCCAGCAGGATGGCCAGCGAGAAGACGTCTTCGGCGCTTGTGCATTCGGGCAGCCAGACGTTCGGGACCGGCCAGGAGCGCAGATCACGCGCGACGGTGCGTAATGCGGACTGATAGGGCGCGTGCTCGAACATCACGGTGTGGCGCGTATACAGTGCCAGCACCAGCGCGTCGCCAGTGGCCGTATCGTGCAACGCACGTTCCTGTAATGCCGACAGCGTTGCCAGACCGCGCTCGGCCATGAAAGCATGCAACTTGGGCTTGAGCGCGGCGGCCTCGTGCGAGCGGAAGTCATCGCCGCGCGTGCGGTAGATACCCTCAAGCAGCAGCGCCAGCTCGATGTCTTCCAGCACCGTG
>DATAHI010000144.1:0-22291 GCA_036263255.1 Oxalicibacterium sp.
GTTCGGAAGAGATAACCGCTGAAAGCATCTAAGCGGGAAACTTGCCTTAAGATGAGATTTCCCGGAGCCTTGAGCTCCTTGAAGGGTCGTTCGAGACCAGGACGTTGATAGGTCGGGTGTGGAAGTGCAGTAATGCATTAAGCTAACCGATACTAATTGCCCGTACGGCTTGTCCCTATAACCTTGACAGTTATAGTTCAGTGTAGTGTTCGCCAGTGCGACACAATCATTGCCCAATACGCTTTACCACTTACTTCTTCCAGATTGGGTTGCCTGCTCAGGACAGCTTCAACGTCCTAGCACGCAACTTTACAAGTTATGCCTGATGACCATAGCAAGTTGGTACCACCCCTTCCCATCCCGAACAGGACCGTGAAACGACTTTGCGCCGATGATAGTGCTGCAACCAGTGTGAAAGTAGGTCATCGTCAGGCTCTTATACCGCTAAACCCCATCCGATTACTTCGGATGGGGTTTTAGTTTTTGTACGACCAGTTTTATCCCATCACGCATTCACTGCGCGAACTTCCTTCCCCCCCTTTTATACATCCCTTCTTTTGTAGGCCCGTTCTTCGCAGGCATTGCGAAAGTTACGTACGCGCGTCAAAAGCGAATGTCTATCACTGCCTTTGCTGACTCTGAATTTGAATTGCGGGCGATGCCGAAGCACATTGCGGCGTATGAATATTTTCGATAACGTGTAAGGCAGTACTCGGCGGTGTACTGCCCAATACGCATAGGGGAGAACAAACATGGATGAAGTCGTCATCGTTGCTGCAGCCCGCACCGCGATCGGAAAATTCGGCGGTACTTTGGCAGCGCTCCCCGCCACTGAAATCGGTGCGCACGTCATACGGCATCTGCTAGGACAGACTGGTTTGGCGGCGAATCAGATCAGCGAAGTGATCATGGGGCAGGTGCTGACAGCCGGCTGCGGCCAGAACCCGGCACGTCAAGCGTCGATACGTGCCGGTTTGCCAGATAGCGTTCCCGCTTTTACTGTCAACAAGTTGTGCGGCAGCGGCCTGAAGGCAGTGCATCTTGGGATGCAAGCCATTGCATGCGGCGACGCGAATATCGTCGTCGCGGGCGGACAGGAAAACATGAGCGCAGCGCCGCATGTGTTGAACCACGCACGCGATGGATTCCGGATGGGAGACATCAAACTCGTCGACACGCTGCTAATCGATGGTCTGCACGACGCCTATCACCACTACCACATGGGCGTGACTGCCGAAAACGTTGCACGCCAATACGGCATTACGCGCGAAGAGCAGGATGAATTTGCATTGCAATCCCAGCACAAGGCGGAAGCCGCGCAGCGCGCCGGATTATTCAAGGACGAAGTCGTGCCGCTGGAGGTATCGAACAAGAGCCACGCCTTCGATACCGATGAACATGTGAAGCACGGCATGACCATGAAGCTGCTTGCCAGCTTGCGCCCCGCATTCGAGGAAAACGGAACGGTCACCGCCGGCAATGCTTCCGGCATCAACGACGGCGCGGCGGCAGTCATCTTGATGAGCGCGAAAAAGGCGCGTGCACTGGAACTGAAGCCGCTTGCAACCATCAAGGCAGGGGCTTCGGCTGGTGTCGATCCGGCCCTGATGGGAATGGGGCCCTGGCCTGCATCGCAGCGCTGCCTGCAGAAAGCCGGCTGGCACCATCGGGATCTCGATCTGATGGAAATCAATGAAGCTTTCGCTGCGCAATCGATCGCAGTCAATCGCGAGATGGGGTGGGATACGGAGAAGATCAACGTCAACGGCGGCGCCATAGCGCTGGGTCATCCGATTGGTGCATCGGGATGTCGCGTGTTGGTGACTTTGCTGCATGAAATGAAACGACGCGATGCGAAACGTGGACTGGCGAGCCTTTGCATTGGAGGCGGCATGGGCGTAGCACTTGCCGTGGAGCGCTAATGGGTCGTTATGCATGGGTCGTCGGCACAAATCGCGATATGAGCGAAGCGATCTGTCGGCGACTGGCGCGGCTCGATCATGAAACTAGCTTGACGTGCGACGATGAGTTCTCCGACTACCGCGGCATACAGTTAATCATCGCAAGCAGTGAAGAGGGGAGGCGCCCGATCGATATATGCGTCATCGACATCGCCATTCCCTTTGAGCGGATCGCCATACTTGCCGAAGCAATGGCACAGCGGGGATGGGGGCGCGTTGTTCTGATCGAATGGATTGAGGACTGCAGCAGCGACGCCGAGGCGGCTCAACGTGGCAGGCAGGACAGCATCAGAAGGCTGGGGTCACAGCTTGTGTCACGCGGCGTTACGATCAATACGATTGTGACCAGTCGCGAAAGCACGCAGGCCGGCGAATTCTCTTCGGGGTATTCTGCATCAGAGAGGATGAGCAAGAACGAGGAAATCGCCGGACTGGCAGCCTATTTCACCAGTGATGAAGCTGGATCGCTCACGGGTGCCCGTATCGCCTTCGATGTGGGGCGGCGCCTTAACTGACTCTAACGATCGACGGCCTGATCGACCAGCGCCTGCAGTTGCGCAACCAGTTGTTCGGTTCGAGTGAAGCCGGAGCTCACCAGATGCAATTCCCCGGCTTGTTCCAGCACCAGCGTCGGGAATCCACGCACTCCCCAGCGTTGCGTTTGCAGAAAATCCGTATGGGTCGCCTTGACCGCTTCTTCCGAGGACCAGGTCTGCAGGAATGCCGCCTCGTCGATATCCATGCCCGCCTGCTTCAGTACCGAGGTCGCAATGGGAACCAGCACATCGGCTTGCGTGGTATCCAGTCCTTCTGCATAAAAGCCGTGCTGGATGGCATCGAATACGGCAAGCGCGGCATGCGGCGCCAGCAGGCGCGCGCTTGCCACGGCGCGGCAGGCCGGTTCCGTGTTGTAGACGAAATCCTCCTTGGCCAACGCAGTGTCGACGAAGGGACGCCCGCTGAGTTCGGCGACGCGCTGCCAATGCGAGCGGATCTCGCTCTTCTTCTCGATATCCATTACTTCGGTGGTATAGGGGCGCAAGCCACCCAGTACGATGTCTAGCGGCACGTTTTTTAGGCCATCCAACAAGGTATGAAGCTGCGGTCCGAAGCCGTAGCACCAGGAGCACATCGGATCGGCGATATAGATGAGTTTGACCATGACGTTGTCCGCAGATAAGGATGGCGGTTCGTTAGTGAATGCGCCAGCATACAGGAGGCACCGCCGATCTTGCTTAGGAAATAAGGGGAAAAAGCAGCTCTCCTTCCGGCAAGCTCGCGAACAAGCTGCGTGCCTTCGTGCCGCAGGTCAGTTTACGATCATCCGGAAAGTCAGGTTGATGCGTGGCGTCGTGACGCGCCTTTCCTTTGGAACGGCATGCAGATAATGTGCTTGTGTTGCGCCGCGCATTACTAGCAGACTGCCGCTTGTCAGAGGGAGCGAAATAGTTTTACCGGCGCCGTGTTGTTTCGGCTTCAGTCGAAACAGGCGGGTCTCCCCCAGGCTGAGCGAGGCGATCGTCGGCGCCATGCCCAGTTCAGGCTCATCATCGCTGTGCCAGCCCATGCTGTCTTGGCCATCACGATAGAGATTCAGCAGCACGCTGTTGTAGCGGGCTTGGCTGACATCTTCCACACGTTGCCGCAGTTGCAGCAGCACTTCTGTCCAGGGAAGCGGCGACAACTCCAGGCCGGAATAGCGATAACGCGCGTCCGCATCGCCGTACCAGGCGGTCAGGCGCGGCTGTGCAATGCGCCTGCCGAACAGGAAAACGTCTTCCTGTCGCCACGGCACTGAGCGGTGCAGCATCTCGAACAGATGCATTGATTCCGATGGATCGAGGAGCGCAGGCATCCATTGGATGTCAGCTCCCGAGATCGGTAGCTTTTGCAGCCGAGGCGAGTCGTCGAACAGGTCGGAAGTGATCGGCATGACGCTCGTGGAATGATGCTCAGGCCTCGTGTACCTTGATGCGCAGATCTCCAAGGGCGACAACCTGCCCCGCGCGTATCTTGCAGGTCTTGCGCAACTCGGTGCGACCGTCCACCTTGACGTCGCCGCTTGCTACCAGCATCTTGCCGGCGCCGCCGCTGTCGCAAATGCCCGCCAGTTTCAGCAGCTGGTTCAGTTCGACGTACTCGCCATTCAGCGTGAATTCAATCGTTTGCATATGCGTTGTTCGGCTAATCAATGTGGTTTGGCTAGCGATTGGCGCGCGTTGTCCAGCCACATGTCCAATGTCGTCAGCAAATCTGTCTGGCTGAACGAGCAACTTTCTTCGGTGAACAGGCTGCCGGTTTCGAGACGGCTCAGCAAATCCTCCAATACTTCGCGGAAGCGCGGAGGCAGCTCGACCAGTTGCGTCGCCTGCGTTCTCCAGGTTTGGCAAAAGGCGCCGATCGGCAGTTCATTTTGTTGTGCAGCGCGCAGCGCGTCCTGCATTGAGCGGAAAGTGGATTCGTGGGACATAGGAAAAATAGGAGCGATAGTAGCTGGAATGATCCACCGAATCGGAATGGCCGTCCAGCGCAAAGCTTGCCGGAGGGCTGAAGGTGTTGGCCGGAGAAAATATCCGGTCAACGGCCGCAGCGAGAGAGATTCAGACCCGCGGCGGCGCGATCATTTCCGCGTAGTCATAGAGGGCGCCGAGAATTTCCTCGCCGGCTTCATCGACGTCTTCCGACAGCCGATCGATTTCGGCGAACAGCATATCGACCGTGCGCGCGTTCGCTTCACCATCGAACAGTCGCACAGCACGATGCGCTTCCCATTGCGCGGTTTCTGCGGTGGACAGTGTGTGCGGGAAATTGCGTGCGCGATACCGGAACAGCAGTTCTTCCAGCCGCGGGTCGTCAAAAGCGGTGCGTGCTTGCGCCAACTGTTCCGGTGACAGCTTGCGCAAGTCATCCAGCCGGCGGCGATCGCCATTGCCGACGAAGCCGCCGTACAGATCTTCGTCGACATCCGGCGACGACTCGGCCTCGCGCTGGAATACCGCCTCCCAAATCGCGCTCATGTCGGGCGCAGCGGCCGCAAGTTCTGCATGACGCAGTGCCTGGTCCAGATCGATTTTCCATTGCGTGGTCATCGCCGGGGACAGCGTCTTCAGATTGCTGATGACGATGGGAGACTTGTTCAGGTGGATGGTCTTGATCGGAAGTCTCGACACGCCTTCCGGCAACGCATCGCTGCGCGAAAACATCCGTTCGCGTATCGCTTCCGCTTTCAGCGTCGCGAGCTCGCTCGGATCATGAGCCAGATCCCATACGATGACTTCATTACGATTGCCTGGGTGTTGTGCCAGCGGCCACACCACGCCGACACAGCCGCGCTCGGCAGGATACATCCCGGTGATATGCAGGAAGGGCCGCTTTGTCGGCCAACCAATTTCTTCCGTGACCTTGTCCTTCTTGTGCAGGCCAAGGCAGAAATCAAACAAGCGTGGCTGCCGTTCGCGAATCAAACGTGCCATTGCAATAGTGGCGCGCACATCCGACAGCGCATCGTGCGCGGATTCGTGCGCGATGCCGTTGGCACGTGTCAGATCTTCCAGGCGAAAGCTCGGCCTGCCGTCGGGATGCCGCGGCCACTCGATGCCCTCCGGGCGCAATGCGTAGGCAGTGCGCACCACATCGAGCAGGTCCCAGCGGCCGCAATTGTTTTTCCATTCGCGCGCGTATGGGTCAATCAGGTTGCGCCAGAACAGGAAGCGCGTTACTTCATCGTCAAAGCGGATGGTGTTGTAACCGACGCCGATGGTGCCCGTTTCCGACAGCGCGCTCTCGATTTGTGCCGCAAACTCATGTTCAGGCACGCCGCGCTCCAGACAGATTTGCGGCGTGATATGCGTGATCAGGCAGGATTGCGGATCGGGAAGAAAGTCCGGCGCCGGTCTGCAGTACAGCATGATCGGCTCGCCGATCTCGTTCAGTTCTGCGTCGGTACGTATTGCCGCGAATTGCGCCGGACGGTCGCGCCTCGGCTGAGCGCCGAAGGTCTCGTAGTCATGCCAGAGAAAGGTGTGCGGCATCGGTGACGGTAAAGTATGCAAACGCGTAAGCCTAGCATGCCACGCAGTTGCGTCCAGCCTTCTTGGCGCGGTAGAGCGCGGCATCGGCGCGGGTGAGTAAAACCTCGGCGTCCTGACCGGTTTCCAGCGTCGCAATGCCGAATGAGGCGGTCAGGTGAGGCAGCGGCACACGCATGTCATTGAAGATCACCGTTTCGCGCAAGCGTTCGCACAGGCGCTGCGCGACCAGCATGCCCCCGGCGTGATCGGTACCGGGCAGGATCACGACGAGTTCTTCGCCGCCGAAGCGCGCGGCGAAATCGGTAGGGCGCAAAGCCTTGCCCAGCATGTGGGCAGTTGCCTTCAACGCGCTGTCTCCGCCGGCATGGCCGTAGGTGTCGTTGAAGTTCTTGAAGTGATCCAGATCGATCATGACGACGGACAGCGGCTGCTCCTGCTGATGCGCCTCGGCGACTATCGCCGGCAAACGGTCATTTAGCCAGGCGCGGTTGTGCAAGCCGGTCAATCCGTCGACCATCGACAACTGGCGGTAGAACTCGCCGAGCTTCTCGCGTTTGCGCAATTGTGCATTGGCCGCGCGCAGCCGGAAGGACAGCTGTCGCAATAGATTGCGTGCTACGCCGTTCGATTCGTCGATCAGCCGCCACAAGATGTCTGATTCGATTACCAGCAGCTCGGAGTCCTGCAGCGCGTAGAGCGTACTGAAATGGACGGCGTCGTCCAGCACCGAGAGTTCGCCTATGCTCTCCCCCGGCAGGATACGCATCTCGTCTGCGGAATGCGGATGATCGCCCTGAGCGGCGCTACGCACGCACAGTGCGCCGCGCAGCACAACGTAGACGCAGGCTTGCGCTGCCTCGGGCGCGACCGCTTCATTGACTGCAATCTGCATGATGGGGCAGTCGTCGACGATCGCGGAGACGATGGGATCATTCACCTCGGCAAATAACTGGATGTTGGCCAGTGCATGACCGCTGCTGCCGAAGGTCGACCGTTTTTGCAGCATGATCGTTCAGGCCAGGAGAACGTGACTGACTTCCTCGAACAGCAATTCTGTTTCGTGGAAGACCTGCAAATAGGTCTGTTCGTCGAGCCCCAGTCCCTGCCATGCGATGGAGGAGACCGACGGCACGATGTCGTCTTCCTGGTCCGACAGATCCAGCGCATGAACGATCGCGTTCGCGACATGCACGATGGCGGCCAGCGAATGCTCCTTCTGTGCTTCGGGTTCGTGATGGCCGGCAATCGCGTACCGGATCGTGTCCGAGAAATTCCAATGCAATGCCAGCGTTTCACCGGCAAGCACGTGGTCGACGCCCATCACTGCGCGTTCAGCTGCCAGCCATTCGCAATCATGCTCTTGACGGTATGCGATCACTGCTTCGTACTCGCGGCGGAAATGCGTGATCAGCACCAGCCGGCCGATGTCATGCAATAGTCCCGCGGTGAACGCGTATTCCTGATTCACGTGCAGATGCCGTGCGAGGACGCGTGCGCAGACAGCCGCCGCGATGGAATGCCGCCATTGCGCGATGAAGCTGAAGCCGTCGCAGTCGTGCTGTGGGAAATAGCCGGTCAGTGCGCTCGCCGTCACGACATGGCGCACTGCATCGACGCCGATCAGCGTCACGGCCTGCTGAATCGTCGTGACCTTGGACTGCAATCCGTAAAAGGAGGAATTGGCAAAGCGCAGCGTCTTGGCACTCAGCGCCTGGTCAAGCGAGACCTTGCGCGTGATGACGTGAATATCGTCATCTTCCTTGCCGACTTTCATCAGGTCTCGAACAATGGCGGGAAGCGCAGGCAACTCGTGAATTTGCGCGATCACCTGGTCGAAATGCACCTTATGCGGGTTCTGGTTCAGCGCATCGTCGCTCATTGCTCTTCTCCCAGGCGGAAACGGCGGATGTAGCGCTGCAGCAGCAGGTCGGCTTCGGTTCGGCCCGGCTGGCGGAACAAACGACCCAGCCGCTGTTCGGCATGCTGTCTGCGTGCGGCAATTTCTTCCGGCGTCAGTTCGCCGACGACGATAGGCACTGCTACCACCTCATGCCGGCGCAGTGACTCGATTGCATGCTGCGTCAGCACGCTGCCCTTGGGAAGCAGAATCTGTCCCTGAAGGTCCAGCAGATCGTCGGACAGCACCATGTCCGGACGCAGCTCCGCCAGCGGGAGTTGTCGATGAAGTACGGTCACGATAGGCCCTGTGGTCTAGTGGGCATGAAAGAATCGCATGAAAGCGCGCGAAATCGCATGCCCGGTACTTGTTTATCGGCAGACGGCGGTGATTTGTATAGGGTCGTTCGCACAAATTGCAGTGTGCGGCGAACTCGGCTTATGCGCAATAGCGATCGCGCCCGAGATCCTTTGCTTCATACAGCGCGGCGTCGGCACGCAACATCAGGCCATCCCAGGTGCAGCTTTCGTCGTCTTGAGGCAGTGTCGCCATGCCGGCGCTGATCGTGACCGGATAGAGGCCGCGGAAGCGATACTGCCGAACCGCATTGACCAGGCGTTCCGCAATAATCACGGCGTCGAAGCGACTGGCACCTGGCAGCACGATCAGGAATTCTTCGCCGCCGTAGCGACCGACAAGGTCGATGTTGCGGCAGGCCTGCTCCAGGATGCGCGCGATGTCGACGATGACCTGATCTCCGGCATCATGGCCGAATTCGTCATTGAAACGTTTGAACAGATCGATATCGATAAAGGCGATCGTCAGCTCGCGCTTCAGCCGGCGCGACAAGGCCAGCTCTCGTTCGCCGGCATCGACGATCGCGCGGCGGTTCAACAGCTTGCTCAGTTCGTCATGCGTGGCCAGATGGCGGTTCTCCTCGACGGTGCGCTCAAAATACAGCAGCATCAGGCCGACCGTGAACAGTACGGTGCCGACCAGCGGCACCTGGTACGAAGTCGTGATATCGAAGGTACCGCCGCGCTCCGGCGCGGCTTGGCCCGTCATCTGCAGAATCAGCATGCCGAGGCGCAGCATGTAGTTCACCATCTGCAACAGTACGCCGGCTTGTACCAGTCCGCGTACAAAGGTCCATGGCGCATCGCCCTTGCCGCGCCGCAGACCGTGCAGGCTCAATCCGAACAGAAGAAGCAGGGTGACGTTCGTCAGCACTGAGCGATATTCGGAGCGGAGGTCGAAATATAAACAGAGCGCGTAGCCGATGTAGAAGGCGACGCCGATTCCCCAGGTCCACGATGCGATCTTCTGCCGGTAGAAGCTTTGAATGCCATGCCACTGGCAGATCAGACCGGCAACGATCAGCGCGATGCCGTTCAGCGCGAAAAGGGGCTGCGGCGGTCGGCTGTTGAGAACGGCGACAACAAGGCCGCAGGCAATCAGCAGCCCGGAAATGGCCCAGTAACGGGTCGTCTTGTCGGTTGGCGTAGCCAGGAAGACGCCCGCCATGACCAAGGCAACGCTGAATTGGACCAGAATCAGTGCGATGCCGGCGGCGAAGGGATCCATGAAGATGTGCGAAGGCAGCGTGGCGGGTTGCAAGTTGGCAATATTTTAACTGATCTTGTCGCCACAAAGGCGGGAAATCGCCTACGAAACAGTTTCGGTGCATCCACAAAAATACGCAACAAGTCGCAGGGCGAAAAGCCGGAAGTGTTGTTGCGACTACGCATTGCGGGCGTTAGCATGTGTTTTTCGTGACGGAGGAAAGCATGTTCAAACTCGCCATGCCGCTGCTCGCACTGACTCTTCTTTATACCGCCGATGTCTATGCAGCCGGCAACATGAAGCCCGGCCTATGGGAAATCACGACGCAGTCGGACGCCATGCAAAACATGCCGAAGATTCCGCCGGCGCAGATCGAGCGCATGCGCAAAATGGGCATCGACGTGCCGCAATTCCAGAATGGCGCGATCGTCAGCAAAGTCTGCATCACGCAAGAGATGGCAGAGCGCAATCCATGGGCACAGGCGGAGCAGGGTGGAAAAGATTGCCGAACCGGTACACCGCAACAGCAGGGCAGCAGCTATACCGCCGACATCATTTGCGATGGCCCGGACATGAAAGGCAAGGGCAAGGTGAAGGCAAGCTTTGCCAGCAGTGAGAGCTTTAGCACCAGCACTGATTTTCAGGGCAACGCGGGTGGTCGCCCGATACAGAATCACAGCGTCACCAGCGGGAAATGGCTGAGTGCCAATTGCGGTACGGTGCAGCCGGCACCTCTGCCGCCCACAAAATAGCCGCGGCCGGCGGCCGGTTGTGCTTCAGTCTTCCTGCGCCGTGTAGGCGTGTTCGCGCAGATCGTCGAGGCTGACCATCTGCAGTACGTCCCGATGCGTACTTTCCAGCATGACGCTGGGTGCCACGCCGGCACGCCACGCCTCTACCCAGCGACTCGCGCACAGGCACCATTGGTCGCCAGGCTTCAGTCCTGGAAAGCCCCACTCGGGGCGCGGTGTCGTCAGATCGTTGCCGCAGGTTTTGCTGAAGGCCAGAAAAGTGGCAGTCATGACGACGCACACGGTGTGTTGGCCCACGTCTTCTTCGCTGGTGCGGCAGCAGCCGTCGCGGAAGAAACCGGTTAGCGGATCGAACGAACACGGTACCAGCGGTTCGCCGAAGACATTTTTTGCAATGGCTTTTTCTGAATTCATGGGTATATAGCGGTTGGGAACCACGCCGACTTTAGGAAGATTGCCGCTTTCGTCGGCGAACCTTCCACGGGTTCCATACGCGTCACGGTTACCAGAGATTTGCGAGCGGCAGCACGATGCCGGTGAACAGCGACCAATCCTGCGACGCATTCGTCAGACCCTTTGCCACGCCGATGTCGATCGCCAGACGCGGCGTCGGATTGTAGGTCACTGCGGCCAGCAGCTGCGCGGTGTTCGGTGCGTTCGCCTGGCGCGTTCCCGACAGTTCCCCCGTAAGCGTCCACTGCTCCTTGATCGAAGTGGAGAAAGAAGCGGCCCAGCCGGTCTGCATGCGGCCGGTGCCGGGATCGATTGCGCCGAGTCGGGTTTGATTCAAGTTAAGATCCATGTGCAGCTCGCCGATGTCCTTGCTGAATATGCCATTCAGCGTGTAATCGGCCTTGCCGCTGCCGAGCTCGTCTTTTGCGGTCGGCGCCTTTGCCGTGAATTCGAGGCCGAGCGCGGTCTTGTCCTCAAGGGCGAATGCGCGTTTCAGCGTAATGCTGGTGTCGCCGAAGCCATTCGTGTGTTCACCGTTCTGCCGATCGGAGACGAACGCCTCACCGCCCAGCAGCACGCCCCATTCTTCCGAAAACGCCAGCTTCAACGTGTAAGGCAGGCTGTTGCGTCTTTCGCTGTCGTTCTTTACCGAGAGGCCGCCCATTTCCAGTTCCAGTTGCCCGGGTGCCGGCAATTGCGCCGGCGTTGCCACCGAAGGTCGATATGGCGTCACCGGCGGCAATTCGTCCGCATAGGCCGGCAGCGCGAGCATCAGGGAAAGCGGGAGAAGGAGACGGGAAGCGAGCATATTGCGATGGTCCTGGAAAAGTGAAACGGTTGATTGCGTTCAGCTCAGACGATAGTAAGCGTCCAGCAATGAGGTCTTGTAAATTGCGCCCAGCAACAACGGATCATCGACGCTCTGGATAATGGGTAGCCGTTCGCCCCGATGCAGCATGAAGCGTTCCAGCGCTTCGCTCAGCGACATCTCGGGCGTAATCACCTGCAAGAAATCGCGCCGCAGAAAGTCCGCCGCCGTTTTTCCCGATGCTGCGTGATCGCTCAACAGAACCGGTGTCAGGTCCTGCAGCGCGACCACGCCGTGAAAGCGCTGGGCCGCATCGACAATGTAGACATACTTGACGGAATGCGCGCTGAACATCTGTGCCATGTCGGTCACGGTGGCGTCCAGCGGCAGCACGGTATCCGCAGGCCGGATCAGCTCGCGCATCTGCGTCTGCCGCAGGCGCAGCTTTTCCTTTTCTTCCTGGTTGCGCCGGATCGTGATCTCGTACATCGAACTGCTGTCGATGCTGCGTGCGATGAAATAGGCGACCACGCAGGAAAGCATCAGCGGCAGCATGATCTGATAACTCAGGGTCATCTCGAAGATCATCAGGATCGCCATCAAGGGTGCGCTGGTGGCGGCAGCCAGAAATGCGCCCATGCCGACCATGGCATAGGCGAAGGGCGGCGATACCCATTGCGGCCACAGCAGATGCATGCCATGGCCGAACAGCCAGCCGATCGCAGCTCCCATGAACAGCGTCGGCGTAAACACGCCGCCAACCGCGCCCGAGCCGGTGGTCAGGGCGGTTGCCACCAGCTTGAACACCATCACGGTCAGCACTGCAGTCCATACCCATTGCTCATGCAGCAGCGAATTCACCACGCTGTAGCCGTTGCCCCATACCTCGGGCACAGCGATCGACAGCACGCCGACCATCAGACCGCCGATGCCCAGGCGCACCGGCAGCGGCAGGTTCGTCTTCTGGAACTGACGCTTGGAAAAATCGAGGATGCGCAGGACTTGCGGTGCGCATACACCGGCAAGAACGCCCAGCCCGATGAATAGCAACACCTCGATATTCGCTATGCCCTGGAAGGCAGGCATTTCGTACGCAGGCTGATAGCCGGGAAATTCGCGCATCGTGATGTTGGCGACGACTGCGGCCACGAGGATGGGGCCGAAACTCGCCATCGCGATCGAACCAAGCACAATCTCGGTAATGAAAAATGCGCCGGCAATCGGCGCATTGTAGGCAGAGGCAAGACCGGCCGCGCCGCCGCAGGCGACCAGCAGACGCAGGCGCGCCGGCTCGAAGCGGCTGATGCGCCCCACGACCGAGGCACACATTGCGGATAGCTGCACCATCGCGCCCTCGCGGCCGATCGAACCGCCGGATACGATCGAACAAAGCGAGGAAAGACTACGCAGCAGCGTCTGCCGCACCGATACCTGGCCATCCCCGATCACGATGGCTTCCATGTAGTCGGGTTTCAAGCCGGTCGCGAAGCGCTTGGCCAGCAAAAGAAAAAGGCCGGCGAGCACGCCGCCGGCTGCGGGCAGCATCACGCGGTATTGCCATGGCAGCGTCTTGGCGATGGCGACGAAGGAACCGCTATGCCCGACCAGCAGCCATTGCAAGCCGGCGAGGCTGTCGCGGAATGCAATCGTGGAGAGCGCACCCAGCACACCGACCACGCTTGCGCACAGCAGCATCAGGTGCGCTTCCGACAGACGGAACAGGCCTTGCAGATAACGAGCGGCTCTTTTCAGATGATCGGGCATGCGCGGGAGGGTGCAGGATGATGGCCGATAGCTTAACAGGATGCCCGGGCCGAAGAAATCGCTGCAGCGGGTTTGCTGGCAAGGCGGGTTGAAACCGGAATTGAACCTGAATTACAATAGCGCTTCTGTGCTGCCGGCGAGGTTTTGCGGCAAGCGCTGTCGATAAGTCGGGGTGTAGCTCAGCCTGGTAGAGTACTGCGTTCGGGACGCAGGAGTCGGAGGTTCGAATCCTCTCACCCCGACCAGGTATCCATCTCTGGCGATCCATCATGGATTGTCGTCTTTACGATGGTAGACGCCATCATCCTTATGTTCCTTGGCTATTCCTGTTTTCGCCGCAATGCGCGCGGTCACGATGCTGTATCGGTCGTAATCATCAAGGGCCGCGGTGTCGATGTTGACGGCGCGGGTTGGCCGAGATCGATGATCTGGCTGACATAACGCGCGCCAAATACCGACAGGTGCGTCTTGTCGTGATACAGCGAACGTCCATCCACTTCCGTCCGGCATGTCTGCGTATCGCATAGCAGTGTTCCAGGATCGATGAACGCAATATTGTGGTCGCCGTACAGACGCCTGAACGCGTAGATACCGTTTTCCAGCGCATCGCGGTAGGACGCCGCAGGAAGTGCGAACTTCTTCTCGATGCCGGCATATTCCTGCATGGCGAGCATGCGCGGCGGATCGATGCTTGTCGTCGGCACGTCGACTAGCACTGATACGGCGATGCCGTGTTTGTGCAACTTGTCCAAGGTGCGGGCAAGTGCTGCCATCTTCCAATTCGGATAGCGTGCGTCTGCCGCGGTTTGCCATTCCTCTCCTGCATGCACGATCTTGCCGCGCTCGCTCAGTACACTGCTCCAGTAGGCGGCCAGATAGACGTGCTTGACCTGCTTGCGCAGGATCAGGTCCAGGAATGCATCGTTCTGCTGCTTGCAGTTGTAGCGATAGACGGCATCACTGTTTTCCGTATCCAGGATGGGCGGGCAGCCGCGCGCGGTAAGCAGATAGCCGTTCTTGCTTGCACGCACCGAAGCATCGACAAAGGCCGGTGCGATTGCGTCGCCGTGACTGTCTCCCCACAAGGCGAAGCTTGGCTGTCCGGCCTGCGTGTTCGTTTCGCATACATCGCCAGCACGGATGCGATCGACCGATGGCTGGTCGCAGCGATGGCGGTCCGGATTAATGTCGTCGATGCCGCCCGCGTAGCGCGCAACTTCTTCGTCGAGACGATGCGGCATGCCGTTGCCATAGACAAGTGCGAGACCACATGCGCCCATCAGCGCCAATCCGGCAAAGGAGGTCAGGTAGATCGAACGCGTGCTTTTCAGGACCGTTTTTTTGCGCACCGGCTGCTCGATGAAATACCAGGTGGCGATTGCAAGCAGTACGCAGAACAGGACACCGGTCAGCCGTATCCACCAATGGAATTCCGCATAGGGCACTGAAATGTAGCGCGCCAGCGCCAGCACCGGCCAATGCCACAAGTACAGCGAATAGGAAATCAATCCGATCGCGGTCATCGGTGCCCAGCTCAGCCATTTGCCCACGCGTGTCGTGTAGCCGGTGTTGGACCAGATGATGGCTGCCGTGCCGACGACGGGAAGTAGCGCCACGTATCCCGGAAACAGCAGCGATTCGTCGTAGAAGAAGAGGCCGGCGACGAGCAATGCGACACCGGCCAGCGATACCGCTTCCTTCGTTGCTGCGGAAACCTTGGCGGGGAGTGCGCCGACGGAGATCAGTGCACCGGCGAGCAATTCCCAGCCGCGGAAGGGCAGCAGGTAGAACGCGTAGCGTTGCGAGATGTCGACGCAGATCAGCGCGATCACCAGCGAGATGATCGTCGCGCTCCACAACACCAGCGACAGCCCAGGTTTTAGGTATCGGGATACTAGGAACAGGAAGAGAGGGAAGAACAGGTAGAACTGTTCTTCCACCGCGAGCGACCAGGTGTGCAGCAAGGGCTTCAGATCGTTGGCGCGGTCGAAGTATCCGCCTTGTTTGGTAAAGAGCAGGTTCGAAGAGAACAGCGACTGGCTCGCCATCTCGTGACCGAGTTCACGTAAGTCGACATGCAGCAGAATGAACCAGCTGGCGACCAGCGTGGCCGCGATGACAACGAACAGCGGAGGCAGGATGCGGCGCGCGCGCCGTTCCCAGAAATTAGTAAAGGAGAAGGTGCCGGCCGATAGATCCTTGATGATGAAGGAGGTGATCAGAAAGCCCGAGATCACGAAGAAGATGTCCACTCCCATGAAGCCGCCCGGCAGCCCTGAAAATTCGGCGTGGTAGAACAGTACGGAGAGGACCGCGATTGCTCGCAGACCGTCGATCTCGGGCCGATAACTGACATGCGCCATTTCTACCTCGCTCGGTAAAAATCGTGAACGACGTCATGTCAATGTGTCGCCGAAATCCGCACTGCGTTCGGTCGGAGATGCCGTCGAGAGAAGGAGCCTGTTCCGCCCGGGAGGAATGCAACATCAAGCCGTGCGCGGAATGCTCGCGCTTATCATGACGAACTTGGTGCAAATTTGTCAATTATTTCGCTATGCAGCGAACAAGGACGATGCGGACGTGTGCGCGAATTGCTTGAAAACGCCGCACGTCGAGGGCATTGGCAAGCGCCGTACGTCGCAGACGGCGTGTAGATTGATGGAAGGCAAGAAAGGTCGGCAAGCCGACCTGTGAGTTAGTGCTTCAGCATTTTGTCGGCAAAACCGAAGCGGTTGTCGAACGGCTGCTCGTGCTTCTGCGCCGCGACCGCATTGCCGCGTTCATAGATGTCGTGCACAGCCTGGCGATCGGCCGGATTGGGATAAACATCCGACACTTCGCCGACATCGACCGATGCATACTCGGACAAGCCGTGATGCAAATCTCCATAGGAGGAGGATTCGAGAGTAGGCCTTCTCAACATGGCAATCTCCTTGTGCAAGAACTGCAAACTGCATACCGGATCATGCGTATGACCGTCGAAATACCGGAGAGTTGCGGCGCTTTCCAAACGCTACGGCAGCATTACAGGCCGCCTTCCACCATGTCGATCACGCGTTCGCCCATCACCTGGGCCTGCTTTGCGTCGAGCACGCGCAAGGGGCCATCGATCAACAGCATCGCCAGACCGTGTACCGCAGACCATGCCAGCACTTCCGCATAAGGGCGCCGCTCGGGCGGCAGGATGCCGGCTTTCAACATATCGTCGAGAGCCGAGCCGAGCAGTTGGAAGGGCGTCAGTCCGCTTTTCCCCGCCATGTCGGGAATGGTCGCCTTTTCCAGACTCTCGTGCACCGAGAAGGCGGTGCGAAACAAACCGGGTTCTGCCTGCGCAAAACGCAGATAGCCGGTGCCGACCGCGCGCAAGCGGGCACGGGCCGCCGTAGCCGCATTCCGGCTACGTGGACACACGGCAAGTTCGGCTTCTATGGCCCTTGCCAGCTCGGCTTGCGCGGCTGAACAGACTGCCTGCAACAAATCTCCCCGATCTTCGAAATGCCGGTAGGCGGCATTGGGCACTACGCCTGCCTGGCGTGTCGCCTCGCGCAGCACAACGGCATCGGGCCCTCCGGCGCGCGCCAGTTGCACGCCGGCATCGATCAGCGCGCGGCGCAGGTCACCGTGGCGATAACTGCTGCGCGTGGCCGACTCGGCGGTTTTTTTCTTTGTCATAAATTTATTGTGGACACTGTACACTTTTTCGGTTTAGCATGCCCACTCTACACAAAATCGGTTGGAAGGAGAAACATCGTGAACAACGAAACGACTCTCGAAACACAATCGGACGCGGCCATTCGCGATGCACTTGAGCGTTGGAGAAGTGCGGTTACCGCACGAGATATCGACGGCATCATGGCGCACTACGCCGCGGACATTCTTTCCTTTGATGCGGTGGCGCAACTGCAATTCAGCGGTGCGGAGGCGTACCGTCGACACTGGCAGGCATGCATGGAAATGTGCAAGGGACCGATGATCTTCGAAATACATCAGCTGTCTCTCAGCGTACGCGACGACATCGCGTTCGGCCATTACCTCACGCGCTGCGGCGGTGTCGAAAACGGCCAGGAGAAAACCTCATGGATGCGTGCGACGGTCTGCCTTCATGAAATCGGCGGCCGCTGGCTGATCGTGCATGAGCATTTTTCGGTGCCCTTCGATATGCAAAACGGCAAGGCGCTGTTCGATCTCAAACCTTGAGCCGATTCGAAGCGGCGCGACCCAACAGGAACGAGGACCAGCATGAGCATCGAAATCTGCAGTGAGACGGAAACCGAACCCGATATCACCGAATACCAACGACTCGTTGCACGCTTCGATAAATTGTGGGAAAGCGCCGCGTCAGCCAGCGTGCAACGCGAAATGCAGCAATTGCTGGCCCAGATCGAACGTTACGAAGCCGCATTGCAAGGAGCTGTATGAGCGCACTTGCCGCATTCGTTCATCACCTGTGCTTCGTCGCGATCATGGTCGTGCTGTCGCTGGAGATGTTGTTGTTGAAGCAGCCATTGACGGCAGATTCTGCGAGGAAGCTGCTGCGCTACGACAGCATTTACGGTATCGGCGCCGGCCTGGTGCTGGTGGTCGGCGCGTTACGGGTGATCTACCTCGAAAAAGGCCCTGCCTACTACATGCACAGTGCGCCATTCATCGTAAAGATGGGTTGCTTTCTGATCGTCGGCCTCGTCTCGATTTATCCGACGCTTACCTTCGTCAAATGGAACAGGGCTTTCAAGCAGGGAGGAACGCCTGAATGGAGCGACGCCCTGGCACGCAAGCTGAGGATCGTCGTCCACGTTGAACTGTCGTTGCTTGCGCTGATGATTCTTTGCGCCGCAATGATGGCAAAAGGCATGGGCTATATCGGTGCCTGACTTATTTTCGATGCAGTTGTTTTTTCAACCCAACAGGAGAGCGCCATGACAGAAGCCACGAATCTTCCACCCGGCATGCATACGATCACGCCGCATATCGTTTGCGCCAACGCCGCCGAGGCGATCAAGTTTTACGAAAAGGCTTTCGGCGCCACCGAAATGTTCCGTCTGGACGGTCCGGGAGGCCGACTGGTGCATGCCAGCGTGTGCATAGGCGATTCCGCCATCATGCTGGCCGACGAGTTCCCTGAGTGCGGATCGAAAGGGCCGAATGCATTGAACGGCACGCCGGTCACGCTGCACATGTACGTGAAGGACGCGGATGCCGCATTCAAGCGCGCAGTCGATGCAGGCGCCACGGTAAAAATGCCGCTGCAGGACATGTTTTGGGGTGACCGCTACGGCATCGTCGTCGACCCGTTCGGACATAACTGGTCGATCGCCGCGCATGTGCGAGACGTGCCGAAGGCGGAGATGGAAGCCGCGGTCAAAAACATGATGTCTTCCACCTGATTCCATCACTCTGACATCCACGATCAAGGAAACGACATGCCGGCAAAACAATATACGGGCAGCTGCCACTGCGGCGCTGTGCGCTACGAGGCAGATATCGATTTATCCAACGGCACCGTGCGCTGCAACTGCTCGGTATGTACGAAGGCGCGGGCATGGTTCACCTTCGTCGGCGGACAGCAATTTCGATTGTTGTCCGGTGAAGAGGCACTGTCGGATTACCGGTGGACACCGCCCGGCAAGCCGGGACCATTTCTGACCTACCGGTTCTGCAAGAACTGCGGTGTGCGTGTCCATGGCACTGGTGAGGCGGATTCCATGGGAGGACGCTTCTATGCGCTCGCTGTCGCAACGCTGGATGACGTCGATCGCGACGAGCTCGCTGCAGCGCCGATGAAGTTCGTCGATGGACGTCATGATCGCTTCGATCATGCACCGGCCGATACCCGATTGCTATAGGAGTGTTCGATGATGAAAATTTACTGGATCAAGGCACAGGCACCGCGGCGGGTGCTGGCGCTGGCGAAGCATCTTGGTATCGATGCCCAATGCATTGAACTCGACTTGATAGCCGGCGAAATGAAGAGCGACAAGTACACTGCGCTCAACCCCAACCGAAAGGCGCCAACCCTGGTGGACGGCGACGCCGTGCTATGGGAATCGACAGCAATCATGGCGTACCTGTGCATCAAGACCGGTTCCGATATGTGGCCCGCGCAACAGCCTGCCGAACAGATTGAATTGCTGCGCTGGTTGGGATGGAGCGATTGCCACTGGTCGCCAGCCGTTGCGCCATTTTATTTTGAACATATCGTCAAGCCGGCCTTCAGCAGTGCCGCGCCCGATACCGAAGCGCTAAAGGCAGCGGAAGGCGATCTGCACCGCTATGCCAAGGTGCTCGATGCACATCTCGAAGGCAAGACCTGGATCGCCTGCGGCCGATTGACGATCGCAGATTTCCACCTGGCCTCGATGGCGGCGTACTGGCGGGATGCAAACATGCCGCTGCAGAGCTACCCGAACATTGTGCGCTGGCTTGATTGGCTGGAGCAGAATCCGGCCTGGGCCGATCCGTGGCCGAAGACAAAGACATCCGCACCGGAGATCGCAGCAGCGCAATGAGTTACAAGCGGATGCGGGCAGCATGCATTACAGTGGTGGCTGTCCGCATTCACTCATTTTTTCCATGGGCATTCCGAACAACGACAAGAGCCGATCGCACCATCTAGTCGAGCAACTGCAGCATCTCGAATACGAGATACGGAGGTCGATCACCGTGCGGGAGGATCAGGAAGACGCGGCAGATCGGCAGCAGATCGATGCGGCGCGCGAACTTGGTATTGCCGCCGAACCCGAATCAAGCAAAGGCGATCTGTTATCCCTCGTGCAAACGCAGCTGCGCGCTGCGCAGGCGAAATCACCCTGACACAATTTGTGATTAGCCGCCGGTACGTACGAACAGTGTGACCAGCGGCGTGTCGCCCACTACGCGGCTGCGATGGCCATGCACCGTCGCATCGAAGCTCGCGCCCTCGGGCAGCGTATCGTTCGAAAAGAAGTGCTGGCCCGCCTTGAACGACCGCGCGCTGCCGTCGCGCAAACCGATTTCCATTTCACCGCTCAGCACCACCAGCCATTGCGCCGTCGTCGTGCAGTGGAAGTCGCTGCTTATGCCCGGCGGACTGTGGCGTACCTGGAAACCTCCGGAAGGGAAGAGTTCCGATAGCAGTGCTTTGGGCGTGCCGCCGGGAAGTGAAATCTCTTCATCGCGGAATTTGGCGAAGCCATCGGCATCGGTGTAAAGGACAGGGTGCTTGAAAGCGGTCATCGGTATGGGTATGTGTATGGGGTAATGCGTGTTAGAACCGTACCAAATCGGACGGCGTCATCGTAGCGCAATGCGGTCGCGCGTGTATTCCAAAAGGCAGTATTGCTGCGATCATTGCAAGCGATCTTACGATGGACGCATCACGAACTCAATCATCACTCCAGGAACGGGAACGACGAATAGCTGACATTCGCCCGTCCCCGGAACGTCGTTCTGCTGATGTTCGATTCCGCCTGCCTGTAAGCGCTCCACGAGCGCGTCCCACTCCGCACGTTCTGCGATACGAAAGGCAACGTGATCGATGCGCGAAGGCGACTTCACGACAGGGCGTTCGGAATGCGTCTTGACGAGATGGATGACGGGTTTGCCAGCTTCATACAACCAGTAGCCATCGAAGGAAAAAGGCGGCCGCTCGCCTTCGCTCAGTCCGACGATGTCGCAAAAGAAACGCCGCGCCGCTTCGAGTTGCGGCGTGACGATGGTGGCGTGATCGAGTTGCATGGTCGCTATTGTAGACGTATCGAAAATGAAATGCGTCTGCTAACGCATGTCCCGGCTTTGCACCGGCGCTGCCGCGAATGGTGCTGCATTCCGCTTGAGTTTTGCAAACGACGGCCGTTAATGGCAAGCCTCTTTCTTCTTTTTTCGGGATACCGTATGCAGAACGTCAAAATTTCCACGCGACTGATTTTTCTCAGTGCATTGTTGATCATCGGCGCGCTCGCGCTTGGCCTCACCGGATGGGCTGCGCTGCACAAGGTCAACGCCACGGCCGTCAGCACGCTGCAGGAATCCGCCGAGGCAGAACAAGCCGTCGACATGGCGCGCAAGGCGCAGGTCGATTTCAAGATTCAGATTCAGGAATGGAAGAATCTGTTGTTGCGAGGACGTAATCAGGAAGCGTTTGAAAAATACAAGGGCGAATTTGTCAAAAAGGGAATGGAAACGCACAAGGGGCTGGATGAGCTTAAAGTCGTTTTCGGCAAGCTTTCTCTCGATGCAGCTGTCATCGAGGCCGCAGAAAAAGAGTTGACGCAGTTGAATGAAAACTATCTCGAAGCGCTGAAGCAGTACGACGCAGCCAGCGCGGATCCTGCAAAGACCGTCGATGCACTGGTCAAGGGCATGGATCGTGAACCGACGGAGAGGATCGACAAGATCGTCGATTACGTCAATGAAAGTAGTGCCCGCCTGCGTGCAAGCAATGAGGACACCCTGCAGTCGGAAGCCAAGGCCGTCGCCAGCACCATGCTGGCTGCCATCGTCCTGCTTACACTGATTGCCAGTGTGCTGACCTATTGGATCATCGGCAGTGTGATCCGTCCGCTCCACCATGCGATCGAGATTGCGCAGACCGTCGCGTCGGGTGACCTCACCGCGCAAATCGACGTGGTATCGAAGGACGAAACCGGTCAGTTGCTGCATGCCTTGAAAGACATGAACGAGAATCTTGTGCGCATTGTCACGCAGGTGCGCAACGGTACCGATGCGATCGCAACCGGCACCAGCCAGATCGCATCAGGCAACCTCGATCTTTCTTCGCGTACCGAAGAGCAGGCCGGCGCGCTGGAAGAAACTGCGTCGTCGATGGAAGAGATTACGTCGACCGTCAAGCAGAACGCAGACAACGCCAAGCAAGCAAATCAGTTTGCGGCAAACGCTTCCGACGTCGCACACCAGGGACGAGAGGTGGTGTCGCAAGTGGTCACCACCATGGATGCCATCAACGGCGCCTCGAAAAAGATTGTCGACATCATCGGCGTGATCGACGGCATTGCGTTCCAGACCAACATCCTTGCCTTAAATGCAGCGGTCGAGGCGGCGCGCGCCGGCGAGCAGGGTCGCGGCTT
>DATAHI010000145.1:0-3857 GCA_036263255.1 Oxalicibacterium sp.
CCTTCGCCATCATTCTGTGTCTGGTACAGCTCGGCCTGATCGGCATCGCCATTGCACTCTTGCTGCCCTATTGCAGCCGCTGGCTGCCGGTCTCGTTTCAGTACGCGGGTGGCAGCGCACTCCTCGCGGCAGTGCTGCTGACGCTACTGAACTAACGGCGCCGCAGCTGGCGCCAGGCCAGTGCAAGTATCGACAACACGAGCACGAGAATGCCACTGTTGCCGATGCGCATATACGGCGTTCGCCCCGTATAGCCCTGCGCTTCGACAGTCAGGGCGTCGCGCGTAAAGGCGGGCAGCACCGCAGCGACCGTACCGTCCGGATTGACGGCCGCCGTCATGCCGGTGTTGGTGGCGCGCAGCATCATGCGCCCGGTTTCCATGGCGCGCATCCGGGAAATCTGCAGGTGTTGCGGCTGTGCCAGCGAGTGGCCGAACCAGGCGGTGTTGGAAAGATTGATGAGCACGCTGGCCTGCGCCGCATTGATGATCAGCTCTTCACCGAACAGGTCTTCGTAGCAAATGTTGGGCATGATCTGCTGCCCGTCGAAGACGAGCGCCTCCTGGCGCTGCTGACCGGCGGTGAAGTTCGACATCGGGATGCGCATCAGATCGAGAAACCACTGGAATCCTGCCGGCACGAACTCGCCGAAGGGCACAAGATGGTGCTTGAGATAAGCACTGCCCTGCAATTGCGGTGTCAGCATCACCGCGCCGTTGGCATAATCGCGCTCGCCGATGCCGACCGCGGCGCCGAGCAGCATGTGGCGATCAGAGCCGAGCAGGCGCTGCAGATAGTCCCGGGGAATGTCGTTAAGCATCAAGGGAATCGCGGTCTCAGGCAGGACCATCAGCTGCGCCGGATGCGTGTGCGCAAGCTCGGCATAGGTGTCGAGCGAGAGATTAAGGCGCTGCGGGTCCCACTTCAGACTCTGCGGCACATTACCCTGCAGGAGACTGACGCTGAACGGCTGACCCAGCGCCTCGGTCCAATGGATAGTGCGCAGGCCGGCACCGACAAGCAGAGCAACCACGCACAGTGCTATCGGCATAACGGCAAGGCGGCGTAACCGCCAGAGCTGCGCCAGCGCTGCCGCAATCAAGGCCACAACGAAGCCAACGCCGTAGACGCCGAGCACCGGCGCATAGCCGGCCAACGGACTCGGCGGCGTGTGCGCATAGCCAATCGCGAGCCAGGGAAACCCGGTTGCAACGGTGCCGCGCAACCACTCGCCCAGGCTCCAGGCTGCGGCCATTACGAACATTGGCGCTACGGCATCGCAGCGCAGACGCGCACTCAGCCAACCGGACAAAGCCGGATAGAGCGCCAGATAGAGTGCAAAGGCCAGAGCCATCAACGCGGCAATCGGCGCCGGCATGCCCCCGACGTCATGCATGCTCACATAGACCCAGGAAACCCCGGCAAGAAAACAGCCCAGTCCCCAGGCGAAACCCTGCCAGGCCGCTTCACGCGGCGCGGCGGTTTGCCAGTGGAAGAAGAGGACCGCCAGCGAAATAAAACTGAGCGGCCACCATTCAAGCGGCGCAAAGGCGGCGACATGCAGCGCACCCGCGAGGAACAATGCCAACGGTCGCAACAGCTGCTTCACTGAAGCGCCCGGCGCACTCATGCGTCGGCCAGATCCTTGTCGGCCAGCGGCAGGGTGCGCTGTCGGTCGATCAGCAGCGTATGTACGCGGCGGCTGTCGGCACGCAGGATGGAGATGCGCAAATCCTTGTGGAAGATCACTTCGCCACGCTTGGGCAGGCGGCCCAGCTCGTGAATGACGAAGCCGCCGACGGTGTCGAAATCATCGTTGGCGAGCTCGGTGCCGAAAGCCGTGTTGAAGTCCTCGATCTCGGTGGTCGCCTTGACGCGATAGCGGCCGGTATTGTCGAGCACGATATTGCCGGCGGTCTCGTCGAAGTCGTATTCGTCCTCGATATCACCGACGATCTGTTCCAGCACATCCTCGATAGTCACCAGGCCGGACACGCCGCCGTATTCATCGACCACCACGGCCATGTGGTTGTGGCTGGCGCGGAATTCGCGCAGCAGAACATTGAGACGCTTGGATTCGGGAATGAAGATGGCCGGGCGCAGCGTGCCGCGCAGGTCGAAATCGCGGCCGACAAAGCAGTTGAGCAGGTCCTTGGCCAGCAGGATGCCGATCACATCGTCCTTGTGCTCGTCGATGGCGGGGAAGCGGGAGTGCGTCGCCTCGATCACGAATGCGGCGATTTTTTCGGGATCGTCATTGATGTCGACGACGTCCATTTGTGCGCGCGGCACCATGATGTCGCGCACCTGCATGTCGGAGACGGCAAGCGCCCCTTCGATGATAGACAGCGCATCGGCATCGAGCAGATTGCGCTCGAAGGCACCGTGCAGAAGGCTGAGGAGTTGTTCGCGGTCTTCGGGCTCGCGCATGAGCAGCGAGGAAAGACGTTCGAGAAGATTCGGCTTACTAGGGGATGGGTCCATTTCGTTTGCGGAGCAGGCTTGGTGCGATGGCACTACGCCTGCGATTCGCGTTCACTCAGATAAGGGTCGGGATAGCCCAGTGCGGCAAGAATTCTGCGCTCGCGGGCCTCCATGATTTCGGCATCGTCATCACCGGTTTCGTGGTCATAGCCCTGCAGGTGCAGCATACCATGCACGATCAGGTGGGCGAAGTGCGCATCGACCGGCTTCTTCTGCTCCACGGCCTCCTTCAGCACTACCGGCAGGCACAGCACCAGGTCGCCGGCCATCTGCGGATTCGGCACATACGGGAAGGACAGCACGTTGGTCGCATAGTCCTTTTGACGATACTCGCGATTGAGCATCTGTCCTTCGTCGGCGTCGACGAAACGTACGGTGACTTCGGCGCTGTCGCCTTCTAGCGCCTTCTTCACCCAGCGGCGCACCTGCGCTCGCGAGGGTAGGGCATCATCGTTACAGGCGTATTGCACGCTCAGCGAGAGGGTCGGCGCAGCGGGTTTCGCTACGGCTTTTTTTGCAGTCGCCATCTATTTCTTGGCTTCGTTCTTTTCGTAAGCGGCAACGATGCGCGCCACCAGCGGGTGACGCACCACGTCTTCGGCAAGGAAATCGGTGAAGGCGATGCCACGCACGTCGTTCAGAATGGCGCGCGATTCAATCAGACCGCTTTTCTGGCCGCGCTGCAGATCGATCTGGGTCACATCGCCAGTGATCACGCACTTTGACCCGATGCCCATGCGCGTGAGGAACATTTTCATCTGCTCGGGCGTGGTGTTTTGCGCCTCGTCGAGAATCACAAACGAATCGTTAAGGGTCCTTCCCCGCATGAATGCGAGCGGTGCCACCTCGATGGTGCCGCGTTCAACCAGCTTGCGCGCGCGATCGAAATCCACCATGTCGTGCAAAGCATCGTACAGCGGTCGGAGGTAGGGATTGACTTTTTCGGCGAGATCGCCAGGCAAGAACCCGAGCTTCTCACCCGCTTCTACGGCTGGGCGCGTGAGAATAATCCGCACATAATTGTTTTTCATCAGCTCGGCCACCGCCATCGCCATCGCGAGATAGGTTTTACCGGTACCAGCGGGACCAATGCCGAAGACAATGTCGTACCGGCGGATGGCTTCGATGTAGGCTTTCTGCGCGATGCTTTTGGGGGTGATCGTTCGTTTGTGGGCGGAAATGTAAATCGTGTCGAGAAATATGTCCTGCAAACGAGCGCGAGAATCACCACTCATAATCCGAATGGCATAATCGACGTCGCTGGCATAAACTGGATAACCTTTTTCGAGCAGGCCATAGAGCTGGCGAAGAATTTGGCTACTGAGCTCGACTTGAAGCGGGTCGCCTTCGATCTCCACACCCGAACCGCGCAC
>DATAHI010000146.1:0-6063 GCA_036263255.1 Oxalicibacterium sp.
CCGGACTTTTCGCAGCAGCGACGTCGATCTTCAGCCATTTCCATGTCGAGAACACATTTTGTCCGATGCGAGGATGACGGCTGAAGGATAATGCCAGCCTCCGATCAAACGATTGCAAAGAATTTCGATGACCGCTGGCAGCCCCGTATCCGAAGAAGCGACTTCCGTGCCCATCATAGTATGGGAAGATGAAAGCGGACGTCCGCAGCGTACGCGCTGGCAATCCGAAAACGGAAGCCCGCCGCCTAGGCGCATTGTGCTTGCCGACGACACGATGAAGGCCGATACGGCTTTCCGGCTCGCCAGCGAAGGTACGGGGCTGTTGTGGCGGGGCGATTACCAGAACGCGCGTCAGTTGCTGCAGGCCATCGCACGTCGCATCGATAAACGGGCCGGCGAACGTGGCGCGCGCAAACCGCGACAGGCTTCTTCCGCCGCAGATGTCTTTCATTTCCATCGGCAGGCGCAGGCGCAACGGGCGCGTACGCTTGGCATGGTGTTGATCCCGGTCAATGACGGTTACATCGTCCCCTTGCGCCGCGCACCCGATATCCGGGAGGCATGCGAGGAGGCTTACGGCGCTTGTCTCGGCGATTTCGTCGTGTCCTTGCGTGAAATCCTCGGCCTGATCGGAGCGCACGAGTGGCGCCGGAAAGGTATCGAGATTCCAGCGCTGAACGGGCGCATTCATCCCTGGTATGGTGTGTTCTCTCCGGTCCGTGGTGAATATCTGCAGCTGCTGGCGGAGGCGCCGCTGCCTTCGGACCGGCTCGCCTTTGATATCGGTACCGGCACGGGCGTGATTGCGGCCATGCTTTCCCGCCGCGGTGTGCAGCGGGTGATTGCAACCGATCAGGACCCCCGTGCTTTAGCATGTGCGCGTGAGAATGTGCAGGCGCTGCAACTGGCTGACAAGGTCGAAATAGTAGAGGCCGATCTGTTCCCGCCAGGCACGGCACCGCTGATTGTGTGCAATCCGCCCTGGATTCCGGCACGGCCAAATGCGGCGATCGAGTACGCGATCTACGACCCGGATAGCCGCATGCTGCGTGGCTTCCTCAATGGTCTGGCTGCACATCTGGAACCGTCCGGCGAAGGCTGGCTCATCATGTCTGACTTTGCCGAACATCTCGGTTTGCGACCACGCGAGGAATTGCTGCAGATGATCGCCGCGGCCGGTCTGCGCGTGATCGCACGGACGGATACACGGCCTGTGCATCCGCGTGTCATGGACGAAAGCGATCCGTTGCACCATGCGCGCGCCGCAGAAGTCACGTCGCTATGGCGGTTGGCTGCTGCAACGTCCCCGGTATAATCGCAGCGCTTCACGATCGAACTGCTTCAAGGAACCATCATGGCCAACAAGCCTGCCCGCTTTCTGACCTTCAAATGCGCCAAGTGTGCAAAACCGGTTCAGGTCTTTCTGCAAAAAGTATCCGCCTGCTCGCACATCCAGCCGTATCAGGGCATTTGCAGCTGCGGCGAACTGAAACGCCACGCGACCGGGGACAAGGACGCGGTCGCCGAATTCGTCGCAAGCGGCGAGATTCACCATCACCACCACCATCACTGATTTACCGGCGTTTGGCTGCGTTCAACGAAGCGGGGAACCACCTGTTGGCTTGATCAAGCCTGCATTGCGGGCGCGCCGTCCATCAGCTTGTCCAGCGTGATGGGCAGATTGCGTATGCGTTTTCCAGTCGCGTGATAGACCGCATTGGCAACCGCCGCCGCCACGCCGGTAATGCCGATCTCGCCGACGCCGCGCGCGCCGAATTCGTTCAGCTTGTAGTCCGGGTAGTCGAGCAGAATCACCTCGACCTGCGGCTGGTCGGCATGCACCGGCACGACGTATTCCGCATAGTTGTTGTTGACCGGCATGGCATTGCGTTCGTCGTATTCGGTCGCTTCGAACAGCGCCATGCCGATGCCCATCACGATAGCGCCTTCCACCTGGTTGCTTGCTGTCTTGCTGTTGATCGCACGGCCGACGTCGATCGCGCTCACCACGCGCGCTACACGCAGATGCGAGATGCCGGGATCCCAGCGCACTTCCACCATATGCACGCCGAAGGAACGGAAGGAAGCCTTTTTCTCCTTGTCCGGCGTTGCGTGCGCCTGGCCCTCGGCACTCGCGACACGCTGGGCCTGCAGAATTTGCGCGAAGGACAGGGCGCGTCCGCCATGTTTCAGCATGCCGCCTTCCACTTTCAAGACGTCCGGCGAGACACCGGCGAAACTGCCGTCCTCGCTGGTGGCGAAGGATTTCAATTGGTCGAGCGCTTCGCGCGTCGCTTGTGCAATCGCCGGCATCACGCTGGCCGTTGCCCAGGAACCGCCGGAGATCGGCCCCGGCGGGAAGGAGGAGTCGCCGAGCTTGACGACAATCTTGTCCATCGGCAGTCCGGTCACGCTGGCAACCGCCTGCGCCGCGATCGTATAGGTACCGGTGCCGATGTCCTGCACGCCGCATGTGACGTAGGCCGTGCCATCGGCACGCAGCGAAACGCGCGCATCAGCGGGCGTGCGCATTGCGTCCCAACTGCAGGCCGCGAGGCCGTAGCCGATGATCTCGTTACCTTCACGCATTGAACCGACACGCGGATTGCGTCTGTCCCAGTCGAAGGCTTTTGCCGCCTGGTCGTAAGCGTCGAGCAGATGATTGCTGGACCACGGCAGACCTTTGCTTTCATCAGTGCCGGCGAAATTGAGACGGCGGAAAGCAAGCGGGTCCATGCCGGCTGCAATCGCCATCTCGTCGATGGCGGATTCCAGCGCGAACAGGCCCGGCGCGGCCCCGGGCGCGCGCATTGACGTCGGCGTGCCATGGTTCACTTGCGCGGTCTTGTGCGTGACGCGCATGTTGGCGCAGCTGTAGCCGCCTTGCGTCATGCCGCCGCAATTCTCGACATAGGTATCGGTAAACGAGGTCGAGTTGATTGAATCGTGCTGCACCGATATCAGCTTGCCGCGTGTATCGGTCGCCAGCTTGACGTGCTGCCGCGTCTCCGGCCGATGCCCGGTGGTTGTGAACATCATGCTGCGGGGCACGACGAGCTGTACCGGCCGACCGACTTCGCGCGACGCGGCACAGCACGCAATCGAATGCGGCCAGGCCCACAGCTTGCTGCCAAAACCGGACCCGATGAAAGGCGCTTCCACAGTGACGCGGTCGGGCGACAAGCCGAAGATGCGCGCCAGCGTGTTGCGGTGGATCACGACGCCTTGCGTTGCCTCGTACAAATGCAGCGAGCCGTCTTTCCAGCTTGCAGTCGTCGCGTGCATTTCCATCGGGTTGTGCGTTTCGACCGGCGTCGTATAGATGCCATCGATACGATGCGCGGCCTTCGAAAACGCGGCTTCTGGATCGCCGTGTTCGTACTTCTTCGGCGATGCCTTGGCATCCTTTACCTGCAGGCTTTGCGCAATGTTCGCAACGGTCTTGTCCTTTGCGTACCCCACCTTGACCTTGTACGCCGCCTCGCGTGCATGTTCGAAGGTATCGGCCACCACCAGCGCGACGAACTGGCCGGCGTAATACACGCGATCGTCTTCAAAGGGCAGGCGGCTTTCGTCGACCTTGACCCCGTTGGCGACATCCTGCGGCGAGAACTCGGTCTGCGGGTTACGGAACAGCCGCGAGAAATGACCGTGATGGAAAATTTCGATCACGCCCGGCGTCTTCTGCGCCGCGGCGGTATCGATGGCAGTGATGCGTCCGCTCGCAATGGCGCTGAAAACGCCATAGGCATAGATCATGTCGGCCGGGTGATGGTCTGCGGCGTATTGCGCAGCGCCGCTGACTTTCAGGCGGCCATCGACCCGCCGGGGTCCTGCACCGATGATGCTTTCACTCATCTGTTCCTCCGTTAGGCGCTCAATGTGCCGAGGCTGCGCACGATTGCCTGCTGTGCGAGCGGAATCTTGTAGGCATTGTGCTTGTACGGATGCGCGCCTTGCATCGCGAGTGCCGCGACCTGGCGGAACAGCGCGTCGCTCGGTGTCTGGCCGATCAGGGCTGCTTCAGCGTTCTTCGCTCGCCAAGGCTTGGTACCGACGCCGCCCAAGGCCAGCCGCGCATCGCGGATCGTGCTGCCATCCAAAGAGAGAATCGCGGCGCATGACGCCAACGCAAATTGATACGAAGCACGGTCGCGCAATTTCAGGTAGGCCGATTTGCTCGCCGTAATCGGCGCATCGAGCATGACATGCGTGATCAGCTCATCCTGTTGCAATGCGTGTTCCTTCCACGGCGTATCGCCAGGCAGCAGGTGGAAATCGAGAAAGTCGATGTCGCGTTCGCCTTTCGGTCCCTTGACGTGGACCTTCGCGCCGATTGCCGCCATTGCGACGCACATGTCAGACGGATGCGAAGCGATGCAATGTTCGCTGGTGCCCAGCACGGCATGCACGCTGCGGTTGATGCCGTCGATCGCCGAACAGCCGGTGCCCGGATCGCGCTTGTTGCAAGGCGAAACACCGTCACGGAAATAACCGCAACGCACACGTTGCATCACATTGCCGGCCGTGGTTGCCTTGTTGCGCAACTGGGTGGAAGCACCGGACAGCAGCGCCTGCGACAGCACCGGATAATGCTTGACGATGTGCGGATCGCGGGCGAGGGCGGTATTGCTGACCAGCGCGCCAACGCGTACGCGGCCGTCGTTCAGAACTTCGATCTGCTTGTAGGGTAGCTTGTTGACATCGACCACGCGTTCGGGACGCATGATGTCGATCTTCATCATGTCGAGCAAATTCGTGCCGCCGGCCAGAAAGGACGAGGGTGCTTGCGTATGAAAAGCGATGGCCTGCTCGTCGCTCGCGGCGCGCGTGTATTCGAAGTTGCGCATCAGGCAGCTCCCCGTGTCTTGCCGCGAGCCGATTGAATTGCGGCGAGGATGTTCTTGTAAGCGCCGCAGCGGCAGATATTGCCGCTCATCGCCTCACGCACGCTGGCGTCGTCGCTGCCGATATGTGGATCTTTCAAGATAGCAGCGGCACTCATCATCTGGCCTGGTGTGCAATAGCCGCATTGGAAAGCGTCATGTTCCCAGAACGCCTGCTGCACCGGATGCAGTTCGCCGTTCTGCTCCAGGCCTTCGATCGTGGTGATTTCGTCGCCATCGTGCATGACAGCTAGTGAGAGGCAGGAATTGATTGCCACGCCGTTGACATGCAAGGTGCAGGCGCCGCATTGGCCTTGGTCGCAGCCTTTCTTGGTGCCGGTCAGCTGCAGTTGATCTCGCAGGACGTCAAGCAGTACTGCGTTCGAGGCCACCTGCAAGGTGCGCGGCTTGCCGTTGACCGTCAGCCGTATCGTATGCAGCGGTTCGTTGCCGCCTTGTACCGGAGCAGTGCCCGATGCGCGTTCGCCGTCTGCCATTGTCTGGGGCCAGGCCTTGCCGCTGGCCGCGGCGATGCCGGTCATTCCGAGAGATTTCAGAAAATTCCGGCGTGTCGGCGCTGCGGAAGGCAGGGCTTCGATCGGCGTCGCACTGGTTCCTGGGTTATCCTTACTATCCTGATTTGCCATGTGCGCCGCCTGTGTTGATTGAGTTCCGGAAATCCGCCCATGCTGTGCCGGAACCGCTGGCGTCGGCTGGCGGGCGGTCTGATCGACCGATGAATCATTGATAGGCAGCGCATGCAAAAGTTCATACGGCGGCACGCGGATCGCTAGCGCTACCCGACATGCATTGCCGCTTAATACAATGCACCACAATGGTGTGTCACATTTCGGATATGCATTCCCGATTGAGTTTTTCCACCGTATTACTCCTGACCATTTCGCCGATACTGTGGGCAGGCAATGCCATCGTTGGCCGCGCTGTCAATGCAATGGTGCCGCCGGTGACGCTGAATCTGCTGCGCTGGACGATCGCAGCCATTCTGCTGCTGCCTCTTACGCGCGGTCTGTTTGCGCGCCACAGTGCGTTGTGGACGCACTGGAAGCGTTTCGCCTTACTCGGTCTGCTTGGCATCGGCCTGTACAACACCTTGCAGTATCTTGCGCTCCATACGTCGTCGCCGATCAATGTGACGCTGGTGGCGGCAAGCATGCCG
>DATAHI010000147.1:0-5457 GCA_036263255.1 Oxalicibacterium sp.
CCGAGTATGGTGATCTTCATTGTGATGATGGATCAAGATGGAGTCGGATCATCGATGCGCCCGATGGTCCGGAAGTCAATCGCCCCAGACTTCGCCGACCTTGGCAAAGCCGACTACGCCGTCACGGTGCTTCAGCTTCACCCAGCCGCCAGCGACCGGCGCAACGAGGTCCAGCAATACGCCCTTGTCTACGGTAGCAACCAGCGGCGCGCTTTCTTCTGCCGATGCGTGCAGACGAGCGCTCGGTGCGATCACGACCACACTGCGCTTGGCGGCCAAACCCTTGGCTTCCAGCCAGAATAGGTCGCCGACCGCGTCGCGTACCTTGCTCCAGCCATTCTGCGTCAGGATGATTTCCACCGGCATGCCGCGCGGTACGACATAGACCTTGCGCGCCTTTTCGGACGGCGCGTTGTACGCGACCAGCGGATTGGCCCCTACCGATTTGAACTCGACGGCATGCGCCGCCGTGACGCTTGTCAGGGCGACGGCCAGCACGGTAGCGATCAGAGTCAACTTCATCTATGTGCCCGTCAATGCTTGGCTACGGAGCCGTCAGGCATCACGATGCCGCTACCGTTGCCTTGCTGCGCCAGCGCCTGCAGGCGTTGCTGGTAGAAGGCCTCGAAATTGATTTCCGCCAGATGTACCGGCGGGAAACCGGCGCGCGTGATGGCGTCGGCAATGTTGGCGCGCAGGTAGGGATAGATCACGTTGGGGCAGCCGATGCCGAGCAGTGGATCGAGCTGATCGTCCGGGATATTGCGCGCTTCGAAGATGCCGGCCTGCTTGCCTTCGATCAGGAAGGCCACTTTGTCCTTGATCTTCGCGGTCAGCGTGATCGTCACGCTCGCTTCGTAGATACCTGCCGCCAGCGCCTCGGCGCCGACGTCGACCGCAACTTCCAGCGCCGGCGCTTCCTGCTCCAGAAAAATAGCGGGAGAATTCGGCTGTTCCAGCGACAAGTCTTTCAGGTAAATGCGCTGAATCTGGAATACGGGTTGCTGATTGTCGTCCGCCATGTGTGTTCTCGTTGGATAGATCGTTCGGATTTAAAAAATGGAGGGCAATCCCTCCGCTGAATTCAAGTTTTGCGTATTAAAAACCGGACCGATGCGGTCCGGTTTTTTCCGGCTCAGGCGCCTTGCAGCAGCGCGTCGAGCTTGCCTTGGTGCTCCAGCGCATTGAGGTCGTCAAAGCCGCCGACATGGGTATTGCCGATATAGATTTGCGGCACCGTGCGGCGGCCCGTCTTTTCCATCATGAGCGCGCGCTGCGCCGGTTCCAGATCGACGCGGATCTTCTCGATATCGTTCACGCCCTTGGCCTTCAGCAGCCGCTCCGCCATCACGCAATACGGGCAGACGCCGGTGCTATACATCAAAACGTGCGCAGTCATGATGCTTCCTTTACTTGATCGTCGGCAGGCCTTGCGATTGCCAGGCATCCAGCCCGCCGAGCAAACTGCTTGCGTCGGTGAAGCCCGCCTTCTTCAGTTGTGAGGTCGCTTTTGACGATTGCAAGCCCTTGTTGCAGACAACGATTACCGGCCTCTCCTTGAACTTCTCCACTTCGGACAGACGGTTCGGTAACTCTTTCAACGGGATGTTCTTTGCATCGCGGATGTGGCCCGCCGCAAACTCGTCCGCAGTGCGGACATCGAGGATCAGACTTTTACCCTGATTGATGATCTGCGTCGCCTGCAATGCCGTGACTTTCGCGCCGGTGCGCTGCAGGCTTTGCCAGATCAGCGCGCCGCCCGAAGCGAGCATGAGAACGATAAGAAAAATGTTATCAATAATGAATTTCACGGGCTTCCAATGGTCTGAAGTGAGTCTCGCATTATAAAATAGAAGCCGGAATCGATCCGGATTCGGCATTTTGCATCAGAAATTCTTCATTTAGCTACCGAACCATGTACAAACTTGTATTGATGCGCCACGGCGAATCCACATGGAATCTTGAAAATCGCTTCACCGGCTGGGCCGACGTGGATTTGACCGAAAAAGGCTGTGTCGAGGCGCGCCGCGCAGGCCGTCTGTTGCGCGAAGCAGGATTCACTTTCGATATCGGATTCTCATCCTTGCTCAAGCGCGCCATCCGCACCTTGTGGCTGGCATTGGACGAGATGGACATGATGTGGGTACCGATCACGCTGGACTGGCGTCTGAACGAACGCCATTACGGTGCATTGCAAGGATTGAACAAGAAGGAAACCGCGCTGAAATACGGCGAGGACATGGTGCACAAGTGGCGCCGCAGCTTCGACATTCCGCCCAACCCGCTCGACCCGGACGATCCACGCACGTCGTACACCGATCCGCGCTACGCGCATCTGAAGCGCGAACAAATTCCGCTGGCCGAGTGCCTGAAGGATACCGTCGCGCGCGTCGAACCGATGTGGAACGACACCATCGCGCCGGCCATCCGCGCCGGCAAGAACGTCATTATTTCGGCGCACGGCAACAGTCTGCGCGCGTTGATCAAGATGCTCGACAATATCAGCGACCAGGACATCGTCAGCCTCAGCATTCCGAACGGCATTCCGATCGTCTACGAACTCGACGCCGACCTGAAGCCGATACGCCACTACTATCTGGGCGAGCCGACCAAAGCTGCTGCGCCCGCCGCCGTCGCCGCCACAAGGTGAATGACCGCCGTCTTGCGCAAGCCTTCTCACCGCACTGAACGCCGCCCCCGCATCCGACCGATGCTGGCGGCGCTCGCCTGCGCGACCCTGTGGCTCGCACCCCAGGCGCATGCGCAGACGCAGAAGGATCCGGACAGACAGAAAAAGCAAGCCGAGAACGAACGCGCCGACCTGCGGCAGAAGCTGGACGAACTGAAGCGTTCAATCGACAAGACGGAAAACGCCAAGTCCGACGCCGCAGATGCGCTCGCGCATTCCGAAGCCGCGATTTCCGATGCCAGGCGTAACCTGCATGAGCTCGCTGCGCAGCAACAGGCAGCCGAAGCCCGGCTGCAGGAACTGGCGCGGCAACATGACGCGCTGCAGAAGACCGCCGACACGCAGCAAAAGCAACTGGCCGACCTGCTGCGCAAGCAATACGTGGCAGGCAACGAAGACCGAATCAAGCTGCTGCTGTCGGGCGACAACCCGAACCGCATCAATCGCGAATTGCAGTACATGGGCTATGTCTCCCGTGCGCAGGCCGAATTGATCGAATCGCTGCGCGCAAATCTGAAAGCAATCGAAGACAACCAGGCCGAGGCGCGCACGACCAAGGAAAAACTCGACGATATTGCGAACGCCGCGCGCAAGCAGCACGCCTCGCTCGAAAAGCAGAAAGCCGAACGCGCGACGCTGCTGGCGCAACTCTCCACCAAGCTTTCGGCACAGCGCAAGGAAGCCGGCAAGATCGAACGCGACGAGAAACGTCTGTCCAGCCTGGTCGACAAACTGTCGGCCATGATTGCGGAACAGCGCAAGGCCGAAGCCGAGCGCAAGCGGCGCGAGCAGGCAGCAAAGGCGGAGCGCGAGCGTAGACTGGCGGAAGCAAAGAAACGCAGCGACGGCGGCAAAATCGCCAATCCGGATGCGATCGAAGATGACGAACCGAGCAGCAAACAGCAGCCGATCGCGCGCAACGAATTGCTACCTGACTCCGGCATGCCGGATGGCGCCTTTGCCGCACTACGCGGCAAGCTGCGGCTGCCGGTACGTGGCGACATGCTCAGCAAGTTCGGCAGCAAACGCGGCGACGGCCCGGTTTCGAAGGGCTTGTTCATCCGCGCGCCGGAGGGCGCCGAAGTACGCGCGGTAGCCGGTGGCCGGGTGGTTTTCGCCGATTGGCTACGCGGCTTCGGCAATCTGCTGATCATCGATCATGGCAGCCAGTACCTCACGATCTATGCGAATAACCAGTCGCTGCTGAAACGTGCCGGCGATGTGGTCAAGGGCGGCGACGTAGTTGCCAATGTGGGCAACAGCGGCGGCAACGAACAATCGGGTTTATACTTTGAAATGCGGCATGATGGCCGCGCGTTTGACCCGCTCGATTGGGTAACTATCAGGTGAACATGGGAACGAAACTTAAGAATATTGCACTGGTCGGTCTCGGCATGGTCGTCGGCGCAATCGGCATGGGTACCCAACTCGATGCCATCGCGCAGAAAAATGGGGCCTCTCCACTGCCGCTCGAAGAATTGCGCCAGTTCGCCGAAGTGTTCGGTCTGATCAAGACCGATTACGTCGAGCCGGTGGACGACAAGAAACTGATCACCGAAGCCATTTCCGGCATGGTGTCCTCGCTGGACCCTCACTCCGCGTATCTGGACAAGAAAGCCTTCAAGGAACTGCGTGAAGGCACGCAGGGAAAATTCGTCGGTCTGGGTATCGAAGTCGGCATGGAAGACGGCTATGTGAAAGTCATCTCGCCGATTGAGGATTCCCCAGCGTATCGAGCCGGTCTGAAGGCGGGCGATTTGATCACGCGCCTGGATTCGACGCCGGTCAAGGGCATGACGCTGGACGAAGCAGTCAAGAAAATGCGCGGCGAGCCGAATACCAAGATCACGCTGACCATCGCGCGCAAGGATGAAGACAAGCCGATCGTCGTCACCATCGTACGCCAGGAAATTCGCGTGCAGAGCGTGAAGGCGAAAATGATCGAGCCGGGTTATGCATGGATTCGCATCGTGCAGTTCCAGGAACCGACCGTCGACGACATGGCGAAGAAGATCGCCGCGCTGTACGCGCAAAGCCCTGACATGAAGGGCATCGTGCTCGATCTGCGTAACGATCCGGGCGGCGTGCTGCCGGGAGCGATCGGTGTCGCCGCAGCCTTCCTGCCGAAGGATGTCGTGGTCGTATCCACGAATGGCCAGCTGCCGGATTCCAAGCAGACCTTCTATTCGCGCCGCGAATTCTATGCGACCCGCGCGGTCGGCGATCCGCTCGCGAAGCTGCCGGAATCGCTGAAAAAAGTGCCGATGGTGGTGCTAGTCAACGCCGGTTCCGCTTCGGCTTCGGAAATCGTGGCCGGTGCGCTGCAGGATTACAAGCGCGCCACCATCATCGGTTCGCAAACTTTCGGCAAGGGTTCGGTGCAGACGATCCGCCAATTGTCGGCCGACACTGCGGTCAAGCTCACGACGGCGCGGTACTACACGCCGAGCGGTCGCTCGATCCAGGCGCGCGGCATCGTGCCGGATCTGATGGTGGACGAGACCAAGGATGGCGACGACTTCAACGGCTTCCGCCTGCGTGAAGCAGATCTGCAAAAGCATCTGACCAACGACAAGGACAAGGGCGCTGAAGTCCATGCTGAACCGGATACGCCGGAAGAAGAACAGCGTCTGCTGGCACTTGAGAAGAAGCACAAGCCGCTCGAATTCGGCAGTGCCGATGACTTCCAGTTGCAGCAAGCGATGAATCATCTGAAGGGCTTGCCGGTCGTGCTGTCGAAGACCAAGACGGTCGAGACGAAGAAGGAA
>DATAHI010000148.1:0-4315 GCA_036263255.1 Oxalicibacterium sp.
GCCTGGCTGCAGCTTCCAAGGCCTCTACCGCTCTCGCCACTTCAGGATCGCTCTCGCGCAACAAAGTAACGACAGCGCTGTTCAAGTCCTCCCTCACGGCATCAAGCAATGAGACGTCATTGCCGAAATCACGCAGCACGCGTTCGATCGCCTGCGTCGCTTCCATTAGCAATTCGCTACCCGGCGACATGGTTTCATCGAAGCCCAGCGGCAGCGCGGCGAGACGGTTCAGCAGCGACCGGAATGGATGCTCCGGCGATTGCAAAACATCGGGATCGGCAATCGCCGCCTTCAGCATGGGGACTTGCAGCCGCAATATCTGCGCGCGAAAGCCGGGCGGAATCGCCTGATCGGTCGCGATGAAGCTGAACAGGATCGTGACGACGTCCATCGCAATGCGTTCGATACCGCCCTGTTGCCCCTCCTGAATGCCAAGTTCGGATTGCAGATCGAGCAATTGGTTATCGGCCGGCTGCTGCGATGCCTTCTGCTGCAATTGCTGCAGGCGTTCGAGCACTTGCGCCGTCCCACCCTGCGGCCCCGGCTTTCTATCGTCCTGGCGCGCAGGCATGCGCGGTGACGTCGATTGATTCAGGATTCTTAATACGAAATCCTGCAGCGTGGTCCAGCTTTCCGGCTGCAATACCGGCATCGCATTGCTTTCCGGCTTGCGGCGGTCCACCAGCGAGAGAATCCGTTCCAGTGCGGGCGAGGCCATCATATTCACTGACGGACTTGCGGCGAATTGCGCCGCGCTGGGGAAAGCAAGCATTTCGCGATCGCGCCGTGTCAGCGCCGAAGGACGGGCCAGCAGTTGCGCGAACACGCCGTGCGACTCGAACACGTCGCGGATGGCCGTAAAGTATTCCGGCAGATGGTTGCACAGCGCGCCGGACAGGTGATCAAACAGCATCGCACAGACATTGCTGTCGGCCGTCATGGCGCACAATACGTCGTGCAAGGCGCGCGCCATCAAATACGGGCGGAAAGGATTTTCGCGTTCGCGCACGTCATGCTCGCCATGAATCTGCGCAATCATCAGGTTGAGACGGCCGAGGCTTTGCTGATCGGCGTCGCGCAGACGCAGCACGCGCCGCTCCACTTCGATCTGCTTGATGACCGTATCGTCGTCGACGAGGGTCAGGGTTTCGGAAGAAATGTCCTGCAGGCTCTGTCGCAGATCGCGGTACATGGTCTGCATGCCGCGCTCGACGTAAGCCGTATAGCTCTGGTTCAGGCGCTTCAGAAATTCTTTGTCCTGATCCTGCAGAAATTCGCGCGCCTGCGAGATCGTTTTCTGATCCTGCGCGGAACTAGCGGCGGGCGCCTGTGCCGCAATGCTTTGACACGCGTCCTGCAGCATGCGGATCGCCAGCGTCGAAAAACGAAACAGGGCGCGTTCCTTGGCTAGCTGAACGACGGGACTGATTTCGCGCATTTCTATGACGGCCTTCCTGCAAAACGTGAGGGGCAAGCGAGCGGTGCACTGGAACAAATGCTTACGTGCACTCAATGCGATTTAACCTCGATTCGAGCAGAATTGACATAGCTTTAACGCAAATTAACACTTTTCCGAGTGACGCTTTGCAATTGCGTCGACTGCTCGACACAATTCATTTCCACGCAGAAATATTTAGTGCGCGGGTTTGGATAGCGGCTGTGGCAAACGGCGGCCTTGGCAGCTTTCTGAAGCGATGACTGAAATCAGCAGCGCTGGATCGACGGGTTTGACGAAGTAACGATCGAAACCGGCTGCAATGGCGCGCACGCGATCTTCGGCTTGTCCGTAACCGGAAAGCGCAATGGCAAAGGTACGAGCACCGTTGGCGCAAAGACGCAACTGCTCCGCGATGGTAAAGCCGTCCTGTCCCGGGAGTCCGATGTCGCAGATCATGACGTCATAGGCGGCGCTGGTCGCCATCGTCAGCCCGGTACTCCCGTCGTGCGCTGCGAAAACCGTGTGTCCGCTCACCTCGAGGAAACTCTTCAAGGTATCGCACGCATCGAGATTGTCTTCGATGATCAGAATATTGCAGCTCTTTGCAGCATCGACCGGTGCGACGGGTGCAGATGTGAATGACAACGCCTTGCGCGACACCGGCAACCTCGCGACGAAGCGGCTGCCCTTGCCCAGGCCTGCACTTGTCGCATCGATTTGTCCGCTGTGCATATGCAGGAGATTGCGCACCACATTAAGGCCGATACCGAGGCCGCCTTCCGAACGCGCCAGTGATCGAGGTCCCTGAGTAAACAGGTCAAAGATGTGCGGAAGAACATCAGCTGGTATGCCGTCGCCATTGTCTTCCACCGTAATGACGATATTGTCGTCCACAAGGCTTGCAGAAAAATCGATGTTGCCGCGATCCCTCGTATATTTGGACGCGTTGGACAAGAGATTCGAAAAGATTTGCGTCAATCGGACCGGATCGCCTTCCACTTTGACGTCAGGCGGCGGCAATATCGCGGAGAGACGCTGGCGTCGCTCGTCGATGCGCGGCTGTATCGTTTCGATGGCACGCTCCATCACTTCCGCGACCGGAATGACCGTCGTCGAAAGCGTAATCTTGCCACTGCTGATCCGTGCTGCGTCCAATAGATCGTCCAGCAATCTGGCCATGTGGCTTACCTGGCGCGCAACGATTTTCTGGAGGTTCATCAGCTGCGGCGATGCGTCCGGCATCCGCTCGATCAAGGTTGCCGCCATGCTGATAGGGGACAGCGGATTGCGCAGCTCGTGCGCAAGCATTGCGAGAAATTCGTTTTGCCGACGGTTGGTATCTTCGGCTTCTTCACGCAAGGTCTGCGCGTTCAACGTGGCCAGCACGAGATTTTCGTTGGCATCGCGCAGCTGCACCAACATCTCCTCGGTCGCGCCCTGATCGGTGCCGGATTGCCGTAGCTGCGCGACTTCATCGAGCAAGCGCAACGCAATATCTCGGAGTTCCGATTCCTTCATCGCCGGTAGTTGCCGGCGGATATCTTGCAAGCCTTCAATCTTTTGTTGTTTCGGGAAATGTCCGCTTTCCTCTTCTTGCTTGCTCATGGCCGTCCTCTATCTCGGATCTCGCATCGAGGGGTGCCCTGAGAGCAGACCTTCGATCTGGACCGGCCTGTCACCAATTTCGATGCCGCGGTCCGTGATTTCGTATTCCCTCAGTTCCCTGCTGTGCCCGCTGCCGCGCACTTTCACCACCGAGATGAACTTCGCCAGACGGCCCTCCCTTTCGACATAACGCAGCGCAATGATTGCGTCAGTCAGGAAGGAAATATCGGCTTGGCTGAAGCGCAATTCCGTAAACCGGTCTTCCAGACCTATGGTGACCACAACCGTGACGCCGAGTTTGGCCAGCGTATCGAGCAGCCGGAATACCGCGCCACGGATATCGCTGCGAAATTCCGGTGCAAGGTAAAGACCGAACTCCGACAGCGAATCAACCAGGACGCGCTTTGCATTCGTGCGGCGAACGACCTGAATCAGGTCGTCGATCAACTCCTCTACCGTCAAATCGAGGAGGCGATTTCCAACGACGGATACGTCACCCGATTTGATCAGGTTGCTCAACACGCTGTTGCGCAATCGAGAAGTTGTTTTTTCGAAGAAGAGCGCAACACCTTTTTCGCCTTGCCGCACCCCTTCTGCGAGAAACTCGGTGCCGAATACCGTTTTTCCCGAGCCCGTCGGACCGACAACCAGCAACGCATGTCCCCGGGGCAGCCCACCATGGAGCATTTCGTCGATCTGCGGCGTTCCGGTCGGAATACGGACCGGGCTCGTATCGACGCCGGTTTCAGGTTGCTCTTCGGTAATTAAAGGCAGTACGCGAGGATAGATGCGCAAGCCATCGCCAGTGATGCGGAAAATGTGCGAGCCGCTCAGGTGGTGCTGGCCGCGCATTTTGACAATGCGGATCTTGCGCACGACGGAGTTTCGCTCCTGATGCTGCGAAAGATAGAACAGACCGTCGGCCACCGTCATGATTGGATTGGCTTCCGCTTCTGCGTGCATGTATTCGCCGATCAGGAAGGTCGTCGCCTCCCAACTGGTCATTCGCGTGCCCAATTCCTGAATAAAATGCTGCAGGTCAGCAATGCCCTCGTTGCCGTCCTTTGCTGTCTGTACCACCGACCGAAAGGAATCGACAAATACGAGGCTCGGTGAAAACGCTTCCACCTCGCGCATGATGCGTTCCAGTACACCGGCGAAATTCCCGCTGCGAAGATCTTCCCCCAGATTGACGTAACGCACCGATGAGCCGACCTTGTCCAGATCGTAGAAAGCATATTGTTGCTGGTAACGCAGCATTTTCAGCGGGGG
>DATAHI010000149.1:0-7840 GCA_036263255.1 Oxalicibacterium sp.
TGAGCGAGTCGGAAGCATCGAATGGTTCGTTCGATGCCTATCTCGACGCAGTTCACCCCAACGATCGCGAACGCGTGATCAGCGAAATTCGCGGCGCCATCCAGAAACGTGCGCTGTTCCAGGCGGACTATCGCGTGCAATCACCGAGCGGCGGTTACCGCTCGGTGATTGCACGCGGCAAGCCGGAATACGACTCGGAAGGCAAGGTCTTGCGTCTGCCCGGCGTGGTGATCGACGTGACGCGTCAGAAGCAGATCGAGGCGGCATTGACGGCCAGCCAGGAGCGCTATCGCACGCTGTTCAATTCGATCGACGAAGGCTTTTGCTTGATCGAGGTGCTGTTCGATCAGGAGGATAAGCCGATCGATTATCGCTTTCTCGAAACCAATCCGGCCTTTGAAAAGCACACCGGCTTGAGCAACGCTGAAGGCCGCACGATCAAGCAGCTGTCGCCGGTGCAGGAAACGCATTGGCTTGATATCTACGGCCGGGTTGCCCTCACTGGCGAACCGATTCACTCGATCAACAAGTCTTCCTCGCTGGACCGCTGGTACGAGGTGCGTGCCCTGCGCTTCGGCGATGCGGAAAACAGACAGGTCGCAATCCTGTTCAACGACATTACGGATCGCAAGAATATCGACGACAACCTGCACCGCGCCGTCGCCGATCTGGCCGAAGCCAATCGCCGCCAGACCGAATTCCTCGCCACACTCGCGCACGAACTGCGCAATCCGCTGGCGCCGATCCGTACCGGCCTCGAAGTGATGCGCATGAGCGCCGGCAAACCGGAAACGCTGTCGCGCGTGCAAGACATGATGCAGCGGCAGGTGTCTGCCATGACGCGGCTGATCGACGATCTGCTCGATATCGCCCGCATCAACAGCGGCAAGCTGGTGCTGCAAAAGGAAGTGATCGACCTGAAGGCCGTGATCGCGAATGCGGTCGAAACCACGCTGCCTCACATCGAAGCTGCGCAGCACGCGCTGATCCAGGATATTCCCGCCGAAGCGCTGCCGGTCTACGCCGACGCGGTGCGCATGACGCAGGTCTTCGGCAATCTGCTTACCAATGCCGCCAAGTACACGCCGGCAAACGGTCGCATCACGCTATCGGTAGTGCGGCAAGGGCGGCAGGTAGACGTGACGATCAGCGATACCGGTATCGGCATTCCGGCCGCATCGCTGAACAAGGTGTTCGACATGTTCACGCAAGTGGGTCGCCACAGCGATGTCGCGCAAGGCGGATTAGGCATCGGCCTGTCGCTGGTGCGCCAGCTGGTGCAAATGCATGGCGGCACCGTGTCGGTCAGCAGCCTCGGCAGCGGACACGGCAGCAGCTTCACCGTGCAACTGCCGTTGCAAGAAGACGCCGTCTCGGCGCATGCCCGCAAGATCATATCGTCGCCGATCGAAACGAAGGGCAGCGCCTATCGCATCCTGGTGGCGGACGACAATCGCGACGCCGCGGAAATCCTGACCGTGCTATTGCAGATGCAGGGCCATGTCACGCAGACGGTCTATGACGGCGATCAGGCATTGCGCGCCGCGGCCGACTTTCATCCGGACATCGCCTTCCTCGACATCGGCATGCCGGGCACCGATGGACTGCAGACCGCACGCAACATGCGCAAGACGCCCGGCATGGAGGACATTGTTCTGGTCGCCCTGACCGGCTGGGCGACCGAAGAAGACCGCGCACGTTCACATGCAGCCGGCTTCAATTACCACCTGGCAAAACCGGTGAGCATCGAGAGCCTGAACGCGCTGCTGGCCAATCCCTTGCAATTCACGGACAGCTGAACAGTTCTCCCGCACCGGTCGTCCGGCCTGTTGTCGTCGCCTTCTGACAATAAAAGGCGATGATCGCCGATAGTGCGCCGTGCACATTCTTCCGACAATAAACGCATATCGCCCCCCATCGACTCTCGACAAGTCGCGCGGCGCACAAGATCAGGAGACATCATGTCGCAATCCGCCGGACCGCTGCGCGATCTGCAGGATGTATCTGATGCAGACGCATCGGCAGCAAGTGCAAAATCGCTCTACCTTGCCCTGCACGCAGGACATACGCAAAACGGCCACCTGTCTGCACAGAGCTATCTGCATGCCTGCCTGGAACGGGCGCGCGTGCTGCCGCATGATTTGCCCGAGGCGCTGGACGACGCAAACGTCGTCGAACAATGGATGCTGCAACGCGCGGCATCGGCTGGCGACGCATATCAAACCTATCTATCGGCGAGGAAGGAAGGTGCCCCGCGGCGCTACTTCAGAAACCGCGCCCATGCGCTGTATTTTCTGCAAGCGGCGGCGCCGACCAAGCTGGTCGACGGCGCCTGGCTGTACGGCCTGCTGCCGCACTGGCGCGACGTCGCGCTGCACGGATTGATTCGCACCTACCTCGAAGAACTCGGGGACGGCGTTGCGGAACAGAACCATGTCGCGCTTTACCGGCGTCTGCTCGCAGTACACGGATGCGGGCAATGGCAGCACCTCGACGATGCACACTTCGTTCAGGGCGCGATCCAGTTGAGCCTTGCCAGCGAGGCTGCGCACTTTCTGCCGGAACTGATCGGTTACAACCTGGGATACGAACAGCTGCCACTGCATCTGATGATCACATCCTATGAGCTGAACGAACTGGGTATCGATCCGTATTACTTCACGCTGCACGTTACGATTGACAATGCGGCCGCAGGCCACGCGCGCAAGGCGGTGCAAAGCCTGCAGCAGGCGGCGCCTGTCGACGGCGATCGGCAAAGTTTCTATCGCCGTGTGGCAGACGGCTATCGGCTCAATGATCTCGGTGCAAGCACGCTCTCCATCATCGCTTCCTTTGATTTGCAGCACGAGCTGGTGCGCGTGCTGCAGGACAAGGCGGCGATAGGCAAAAACATGCATTCGGATTATTGCCGGCTCGCCGGCCGCACGATCAACGAATGGCTTGCGCAGCGCGAGCGCATTCCCGAGTTCCTGCAGCAAATGGAAAAGAGCGGATGGATCCGGCGTGGCGAAGCCCCGGAGAACAGCCGCTTCTGGCGCCTGATCGAAGGCGAGCATGCCGAAATGTTCGGCGTCTTCAACGAATACGAACGGCAGTTGTTGCGCGACTGGATCGCCACGCCGGCCGGCGAAAGAAGCACCGATACGCCAACTCGGCGTGCCAACCTGCACCTGGTGCCGCACCGTGCGCAGCGGCAGATGGTCACGCGCACGCAGAGGTCGCCGGACGTGCCGCATCGCGTCACTCCGCTCGGCGCGCCGCGCGGCATACTACGCCGGCATCACGAAAACCAGGTTGACGACTTCAGCACGGATTTGCGCGCGCTCGAAAACCGGCTTGCCGCACTGGATAGCGAGGATGCCATGATGCGCATGCTGATTCCCTTCATGTCGCCAGCACGCCACCACACGCCGATCGGTCTGATGGCTACGCGCATCTTCAGCAAACTGTTCGCCTGACGCCTATGCCTTCGCATCTTTCCGCACTCGCTTCGCTTCCTGCACTGCGCGACATCGACGCGGCCGATGCACTCGACCTAGCAAATACCGATGCGCCGTCGGCCTTGGTCGAACTGGGTCGCGCGCTGCAACGGGAAGGCTACCGCTTCGTCACTGTCACCCCGTTGACGCATCGGCGCGTCAATGCGCGACCGGAAAACGCATGGGCGAAGAACCTGACAGATGTATTCGGCTGGAGCCGCCCGTTCAAAAACAGTGTGTTGCCTGCGTCCATCGAAGAGTTGATGCATGCCGCCGGAATTGTCGAACAGGTGTCGGACGGCTGGCGCAGCCGCCTGCGTGCGTCGACCCTGGGATCGCAGCTGTTCTTCCATTCCGCATATCCGACTACTGCTGCGGATGCCGTGTTCTTCGGTCCCGACACGTATCGCTTTATTCGTGCGATCGATGCGGAGCTAGCGACGTGCAGGCAGCCGATACGACGTGCGGCAGACATCGGTTGCGGCGCTGGACCAGGCGCGTTAGCGATCGCCGCACGCCATCCGCAAGCCGAGGTGCTCGCCATCGACATCAATGACGATGCCTTGTCGCTGGCGGCGGTCAATGCTGCGCTGGCCGGTGCATCGCGCGTGCGGCCCTGCCATAGCGACTTGCTGAAAAATGTCGATGGGAGCTTTGACCTGATCGTCTCCAATCCGCCTTATCTGGTGGACCGCAGCCATCGCGCCTACCGCGACGGCGGCGGCGAACTGGGCGATGCGCTGTCGATCGCCATCATCGATGCCGCGATCACGCGCCTTGCTCCAGGAGGCCTGTTGTGGATCTATACCGGGGTGGCTTTCATCGATGGCGAGGCGCCGTTCCTGCGTGCGGCGGCGGAACGGTTGGAGCGTGCCGGTTTTCGCTGGCGTCATGAAGAAATCGATCCCGATGTCTTTGGCGAAGAACTGGAAGAAGCATGCTATGCGCATGCCGATCGCATCGCCGCAATGTGGATCGCTGGGCAGAAACCGGCATGATGTATTGGCCGTTCAACCACGGCTCAGCACAAAGTAAAAGCTGCTGCGCCCTCTGCTTGTTTGAAAACAGCGCAATATAGATTTCGCTGCACGGCAACGCCAACGCAATATTCCTATCAAACGATAAGCACGGTTATCGCTGCGGCTGCCAAGCTATGTGGCGGCACGCACCGACGATCACGGCAAACACTTTCATCCTTTTCCTGCAAGCATTGTTTACCTGGGCGGGAGCGACGATGTCAGACATGGTAGTGGCAAGAAAGGAAGGGCTGTACTGCGTCCCCGGGGACTTTTACATCGATCCGTGGCTGCCGGTGGAGCGTTCCGTCATTACGCATGCGCACGGCGATCACGCACGCCACGGCAACGCACACTACCTTGCGACTACGCAGAGCGCCGGCATCCTGAAGGCACGGCTGGGCGACATCCGGCTTGAGACGCTCGATTATGGCGAAACGCTGACGCACAACGGCGTCACGATCTCGCTGCATCCCGCCGGCCACGTGCTCGGCTCCGCCCAGGTGCGCATGGAATACCGCGGCGAAATCTGGGTGGCATCCGGCGACTACAAGGTCGAACACGACGACACTTGCACGCCTTTCGAACCGGTGCGCTGCGACACCTTCATCACCGAATCGACCTTCGGCCTGCCGATCTACCGCTGGCAGCCGCAGGCGACGATCCTCGCCGACATCAACCACTGGTGGCGGCGCAACGCGGATGCAGGACGATGCAGCGTGCTGTTCTGCTATGCCTTCGGCAAGGCGCAGCGCATCCTGCACGGTCTCGACGAAACGATCGGCCCCATCGTCTGCCATGGCGCAGTGGAACCGCTGAATCGCGTTTACCGCGAGGCCGGCGTCACGCTGCCACCTACCCTGCTGGTGCCCGACATCACAGACAAGGCGCTGTACAAGAGCGCAATGATCATCGCGCCGCCCTCTGCCGCCGGCTCGGTGTGGATGCGACGCTTTGGCGACTACAGCGATGCGTTTGCAAGCGGCTGGATGCAGCTACGCGGCGCACGGCGAAGGCGCGCGGTCGACCGTGGCTTCGTGCTCTCCGATCACGCTGACTGGCCGGGGCTCATGGAAGCAATCAAATCCACCGGCGCGCAACGCGTGATGGTCACGCATGGCCAGGTCGGCACCATGGTGCGCTGGCTCACGCAGAACAGCTACGACGCCGGTGCCTTCGCCACCGAATACGGCGACGAGGACGATGAAGCGGCACCATCCGCAACGTCAGAACAGGCCGAGACCGGTGCGGAGGCCGGTAACGATGCGTGATTTCGCGCGCCTCTACGCGGACCTGGACGAAACCACCGCGACCAACCGCAAGCTCGATGCGCTGAAGCATTACTTCGCGCGTACGCCGCCGCAGCACGCTGCCTGGGCCGTGTACTTTCTCGCCGGCGGCAAGCTGCGGCAAACCGTACCCACCAAACTGCTGGTGCAGTATGCGATCGAATACGCCGGCATCGATCACTGGCTGTTCGACGAATCCTACGACGCGGTCGGCGACATGGCGGAAACCATCGCGCATATCCTGCCGCCGCCGAAGAACGAGAGCGACATCGGCCTGAACGAATGGATGACCGAACGCATTGCGCCCTTGCGCGGCGCACAGCCCGAAGCGATACGTGCCGCATTGTTCGACTGGTGGGACCAGACCGATTGGCGCGAGCGCTTCCTGCTGCTGAAACTGATCGGCGGCGGTTTTCGTGTCGGCGTGTCGAAGCTGTTGGTCACGCGCGCATTGAGCGAGGTGGCGCAGGTGGACGCGAAGCTGATCGCGCAACGCCTGGTCGGGTGGACAGACGGACGCGTGCATCCAACTGCCGAACGCTATCTGCAATTGATCGCACCGCTCACGCACGACGAGCATGCGCAACGCGGCGGACAGCCCTACCCATTCTTCCTCGCACATCAATTGAATGCCGATCCGCACACGCTGGGTTCCGTTACCGACTGGCTGGTCGAATGGAAATACGACGGCATCCGTGCACAGCTGGTGCGGCGTGACGGACAGAGCTGGCTGTGGTCGCGCGGCGAGGATCTGATTACCGAACGCTTTCCTGAAATTTCGTCGGTGCCGCTGCCGGAAGGCAGCGTGCTCGACGGCGAAATCCTGATCTGGCGCAATGAACTTCCGGCGCCGTTTGCCGATCTTCAAAAGCGCATTGGCCGCAAGACGCTGAGCAGCAAGATGCTCAACGAGCTTCCCGCGGTGCTAGTCGCCTACGATTTGCTCGAACATGAAGGCACCGATATACGGAGCATGCCGCAGGCCGCGCGCCGCGCACTGCTGGAAAACATCGTTGCGCAGGCCGCGCATCCCGCGCTGAAACTGTCACCGCTGATCGAGGCGGACGATTGGCAAAAGATGGCAGAGCTGCGCGCCACCTCGCGCTCGCGCGTGGTCGAAGGCATGATGCTGAAGCACATCAATGCGCATTACGGCGTCGGCCGCACCAAGGATGTCGGCGTCTGGTGGAAGTGGAAGATCGATCCGTATGCGGTCGACGCGGTGATGATTTACGCGCAACCCGGCCACGGCCGGCGTGCCTCGCTGTACACCGACTACACCTTCGCGGTGTGGGATACCAATGAAGACGGTACGCGCACGCTGGTGCCTTTCGCAAAAGCCTATTCCGGTCTGACAGATGCCGAGATCGCGAAGGTCGATGCAGTCATCCGCAAAACGACCGTCGAAAAATTCGGCCCGGTGCGCAGCTTGAAGCCAACGATGGTGTTCGAGATCGGCTTCGAAGGCATTGCGAAATCAACGCGCCACAAGGCCGGTGTCGCCGTGCGTTTCCCGCGCATCCTGCGCATCCGCGACGACAAGGCGGTGGAAGACGCCGATACGCTCGATATATTGAAGGACATGCTCGGATGAAGGCGCAAGTACAGCCCGATGCGGTGCAGCAGAATGAAGCGTTTGCAAAACCACAGACGCCGCGCCAGCAAGCCGAAGCATGGTTCGCGCAGCGCGGCTGGAAAATCTTTCCGTTCCAGAAAGCGGTGTGGCGCGCCGCGCTGCAAGGCGAATCGGGCTTGCTGCATGCGACGACCGGTTCCGGCAAAACCTATGCGGTATGGTTCGGCGCATTGCTGCGCGCGATGAGCGCAAAGAAATCCGCCAAACAAAAGCGCGGCCTGCGCGTGTTGTGGATCACGCCGATGCGCGCGCTTGCCAGCGATACGCTGCGTGCCTTGCAGGAACCTCTTCCCGAATTGATGCCCTCGTGGGAAGTCGGTCAGCGCACCGGCGATACCACTTCTGCCGAACGCGCGCGGCAAAGCCGCTCGCTGCCAGCGGCGCTGGTCACCACACCGGAAAGCCTGACGCTGATGCTGA
>DATAHI010000150.1:0-1904 GCA_036263255.1 Oxalicibacterium sp.
ATCTGCTTGTAGACCTTGAAGAAGTCGGCGCCGACACGGTCCATCTTGTTGACGAACGCGAGACGCGGAACGCCGTACTTGTTCGCCTGCCGCCAGACCGTTTCGGATTGCGGCTGCACGCCGCCGACCGAGTCGTAGACCATCACCGCGCCGTCGAGCACGCGCATCGAACGCTCAACCTCAATAGTGAAATCGACGTGACCCGGCGTGTCGATGATGTTGATGCGGTGCTCGGCGAAGTTGCCGGCCATGCCCTTCCAGAACGCCGTGGTCGCGGCCGACGTGATCGTGATGCCGCGTTCCTGTTCCTGCTCCATCCAGTCCATCGTCGCCGCGCCGTCATGCACTTCACCGATCTTGTGATTGACGCCGGTGTAGAACAGCACACGCTCGGTGGTCGTGGTCTTGCCTGCGTCGATGTGCGCGCTGATGCCGATATTGCGATAGCGTTCGATGGGGGTTCTGCGTGTCATGACTAGCCTCTTGTTGTTGTCTGGATCAACGGCCGCCAAAGTATGGCTGCTGGTGGAATGCGCATGGTACTGCTTCCTGCAACAATGCATCGTGCGTTACCGAAGGACTGCTATATGCCCTTGAGCACAGGATTTTCAAGTCGAATCGATGTGTACTTCAAACATGCAATGTAAGATCACCTCGAAAAAAAATGTTGCAAATTCCCATGGATATGGGATGGTCTCCAAATTTTCCGAACAGTAAGATGCATTCCGAACCAGTGATAAAAAAAGCGGCGCCGACGAACGCAGCGCTGGTTCACCTCCCCAGCTTTTCCCTTCGTCCTTCCCTCTACTTCAAAAGCAAAAGCGCGCCGCTCGTAGATCGACGTTGATGATCCGCTTGACCTTCCCATGGCGGCAAGCTTCAGTATGCCGATGTTTGGGGTTATCATCTCTCGCCATGTCTCGTGCCTTTCGTACCCTGCTGTTGTGGCTTTTGATCGCCGCCCTGCCTTTGCAAGGTGTGGCAGCCGTCGTTCGCGCATCCTGCCCTGACCAGGCCGCAATGCATACCGCGCATGGCAGTCATCATGCCGAGCACGACATGCAGATGGATGTAGCGCAGCATGACGCGCCGTCGCCCTCCGATATTCACAAGACAAAAAGCCACGGAAGCAGCTGCGCCAGTTGCTGCATCAGCATCGCGGCCCTGCCTGCAATGCCTGCTGCTCCCAGCGCAAGCCCGGAATCGGAACCCGCCGTGGCAAGCGCTACGCCATTTCCGAGCACAGCTGTCCTGTCCGGACTTGAACGCCCACCCAAGCACTCCCTGAGCTGACATAGCTGCAGTGCCACCGGCACTGTCATGGCTGCCGCTTTGGCCGCCTGAAACGGGAGAAAACATGAAATGCATATTCATCTGCGCCCTTGCGGCGCAGCTCGGCTTGCCGCTCGTCTCGCGTGCGCAAGTCACCGACCCAAGCGATGCGGGTCTGGCGGTTCCGGCTGCCCTGTATGTATCGGTCTTTAAAGGTGGGATCGATGCGCGTGAAATGCCGACGCCGGACAAGATCTGGCGTGGCGCCAACGCGGCGATGCTCAACGATGACGACCAGCCTGCAACCGGAGCGCAGCCGCATTCGATCCCGAATGCCCATGAGCATCACCAACATAGCGATCAGGGAGAATAAATATGCGCAAGCATGGAATGACATCGCCCCTGCTGCTGGCCTGCTTGCTACTCGGCGGCTGCGCCGGGCTGTCGCAGGATGGTGGCGCGAATGCGGTATCTGCGATGACGGCAGAGCGCACCGGACAAACGGTACGAGCGCAACGTGCAGACGACGCATCGGAACGTGATGCGGAAGTTGCGCGATTGATCGCGCAGCCGCTGATGCCGGATACCGCGGTGCGTCTTGCACTGTTGAACAACCGCAGCCTGCAAGCCTC
>DATAHI010000151.1:0-5080 GCA_036263255.1 Oxalicibacterium sp.
AAATTCAAGATATCGAGCTGCGCCAGTTCAGGCGTGGTCTGATGTGCGTAACCGTTCAAACCCCAGTTCGCAGCGCGCGTGGTTTCTCCCACAACGAGCACGAAGAGCATCGGTTTGCTGCGCTTAGCCCAGCTCTGCTGCAGCTTGGCATCAGCGCTGATCGGGATGCGCGGCCCGCTTTCACTGGTATCGGCGCTCAATACCTTGGCCGCCGATACGAGGTAATTGCTCGGCGTGATCAGGAAGCGCACTTCCTTCTGATTGCGCATCAGCGAAGAGAAATCCTGAAACACCAGCATGATCGCGCCGGCCGCCAGCAGCAAGGCACCGACGATATAGGCAATGCGTACCATCAGCGCACGCCGCCATGGCCGGTAGCGTAGCGGTAGACGCCATACGACGATGACGGGCAACACCGCGAACAGCAGCAGATGCAGCAGCATGCCGGGCGAAAGCAGCTCGCTGGCCTCCTTGACGTCGGTCTTCAGCACATTGCGCACCATCTCCGTGTTGAAGAAGACCGTGTACTTGCTCATGTAATAGGCGGCCAGCGCCGTTACGACTAGCAGGATTGCCAGCAGCGGCTTCGCAGTCCAGCGATTGAGTACGACGAACAGCCCCGCCGCATGCAGCGCGGTAATGGCGACAAAGATCGAAATGGCGAACAGCCAGGTATGCGGTGAACCCGGCGGGCGGCCCGCCAGCGCGGAGGAGAAGAACAGGGTATTCGCACTGAGCGAAAAGAACAGGCTGGCGAGGATGGCAAGCTGTTCGATGCTCAACGCAAATCGGGGAGGAGCCTTGGAGTCAAGTCGCGGTGCAGTGCGTCGTGCAAAGGGAAAGAGGGTCAAGATGGCATCTCGCTGAGAAGGTAACCGGCTACGCTAGCGTGCCGCTCGTTAAGCGCATGTTAAACGACGTGGACTTGGACATCAGCCGATCACAGGCGGCTCGGCAGGAAAAATCACGATGAAGCGGCTGCCACCCTCCGGCGGTTGCTGGTACAGGATCTGCCACCCGAGATGATCGCATACCCGTTTGACGATTGCGAGGCCGAGGCCGGAACCTGCATGCTTGTGCTCCTGTCCCCGCACGAAGCGCTCGAACAATCGCTCACGCACATTTTCCGGAATGCCGGGGCCGTTATCTTCCACCACCAGCTGCGCCGGCGACAAGGATACGGACACCACCCCCTGCTCGGTGTACTGGCAGGCATTGCGCAGCAGATTGCCGATCGCGATGCCGGCCAGTTCCATGCGGGCGTGAATCCACACATCGGCAGTGCTATCGAAACGGATTTCCACCGGCTTGCCCACCAACAGCTGTTGGCAACGTTCGATTTCGCGCTCGATCAGGTGCGTTAGTGACAAAGGTGTGCCGCCGAGCGCCTGCGGCGATTGCGACAGCAGCAGCATGGCGCCGACACGTTCGGAAGCATCCGCGGCTACGCGACGGATGCGCTCCGCCACGGCCAGCTTCTCCGGCGCATCGGCCAGCTGCACCTTCAGCAGTTCTGCTGCACCGAGAATGATGGTCAACGGCGTGCGCATTTCATGACTGACATCGCCGGTGAACAGTCGCTCATCGGCCAGAAATTGCTGCAACTGCTCGGTGCGATCGGCAAACGCGCGCGCCAGCGTGCCGATCTCGTTGCGCATGGCGAGCGCGGGTAAGGCCGACGGCGCTTCATTGCGACCGACCGCATTCGCCAGCGCAGCGATGGGTGCGACGATGCGCTGCGAAGCGAGAAATGCCAAACCCGCCGCAAGCAGCAGACTGGCGACGAAACCCGCGCCCAGCGTCAGATAGATCAGCTTCTCGGTGATCGCGTAATCCGTCGTATCGTCAGTGATGGCAAAAACGTCCTTCCCGACCTTGCGTATGCAGACCGTGATCTCGCCGTCGCCAATATGCACCTCGTGTACGCCAGGACCAAAATGCCGGAAGCGCGCCGGAATTTCGTCGTTGACATAGAAGTTGTCTTCCAGTTCGGACGGCAGCGCATGTTCCTGGTAGCGCACGATCAACTCCGTCGCCGTTCGTTCCAGCCTGTCGTTAATCAGCTGCTTCTCCGCCACGCGCACAGCGTACCGTCCGGTCAGCGAAAAGAAGGTGCACAGCAGCAGCGTCAGCAACAGAAAAGCCGCGCCCAGCCGCGTACGCAAGGAATGGCTACGCACGCTCATTCTTCGTCGACGAGACGATAACCGCTGCCCGGCAGTGTCCGCAGCATGGGCGTGGAGAAAGGACGATCGATCGCTTGCCGCAGCGCGTGGATATGCGTGCGCAGCGCATCGCTGTCCGGCGGATCGTCGCCCCAAATCTCGCGCAACAGCGCTTCACGTGAAATCAATGCCGGCGCCTTGCGCATCAGTGCTTCGAGCAGCTTGTATCCGGTCGGCGTCAGGTTCAGCCGATGGCCGGCGCGCGACACTTCGCAACGGCTAAGGTCATAGCGCAGCTCACCGAATTCGAGCACGTGTTCGACGCTCTCGCCGCGCGCGCGCCGCACCAGCGCTTTCAGTCGCGCATCGAGCTCCACCAGCGAAAAAGGTTTGACCAGATAGTCGTCGGCGCCGACTTCAAAGCCGATCAACTTGTCCTTCACGGTATCGCGGGCGGTCAGCATCAGAATCGGCGTTGCCACCCGCTGCTCTCTACGCAACCGACGGCATACCTCGACGCCGTCCATGCCCGGCAGTTCCAAGTCCAGCACGATCACGTCATGCTGCGTGTCGGCCGCGAGCGCGAGACCGGCGGTGCCGCTTTGCGCGACGTCCAGCGTGTAGCCGAGTGGCTCGAGAAAACCGTACAGGTTTGCAATGATGTCCGGATTATCTTCGATGATGAGCGCGTACATCGTGGTTCGTGCGAGGTCCGTCAAACTGCTTCGACAATCGCCGTAAAGCGCTGCACCGGCTTGCCCTGATGTTCGATGATCTCGAAGAATACATTTTGCGGACGCGTCCAGAATGAACCGTCCGCCGCCTTGTAGACGATCATCACGGTACCTGGGTCCGATTCCAATCGGGCCGCACAGATAAATTCGTAGATGCCACCCTTGTAATGTCGGTATCGCATGCAGTCTCTCTTTCAATACGAGCGGAAGCAAAGCGCCTGTGCCGGCGGCGGCATCATCGCCACCGGCCTCATGCCGCTCGCCGGCCGAGCCGGTATTGTAAGGGAGTGCAGCGAAGGAGCTCGCCCTACCGGACGAGAAGCCGCCCGGTCTGCCATGACGACAGTGCGTTACGCGTGCGACTCGTCTGCGAGATCCTTCACGCTCGTAATGGCATACCCCTTCGCCTTGATCTGGGCGATCGGCTCGTGAATTGCGAACTCCACCAGATGCTGCGCATCGTCATCGACTTCCACCGCGCGATCGGTCTGTTCCCAATCGGTATTGATCACTTCCTCGGGGATCGGCTTGCTTTCCGGGACGGCGAGATAGGAAAAGCGGCCGGCATGTTCAGGTCGTCTGTAGATATCTACGCGCATGGGCTGGTCCTTTCGAGAAGTGGGGAAGGAGGTAAGGCCCTTTTGTGACCACCGTGCGCAACAAAGGTTGCCCGTTCTCCGCGCGGCGGGTTTACCGGGCAAACGGCCCGTTTTTTGCCGAAGAAGTCGACTTTTTGCAACAAAATGCGAACATTTTTGTTACACAAGATTACATTTAGGCAATTGATGCGTGCTACTCTGCTACGTTGTTGTTCCGCTTGCCAACATTGACGGCCGTCATTCAGGGAGGATGACCATGTTGAAATACGATTTTTCGCTAAAAACCCGCGAAGGTCAGAAATTGCGAAGCGTCGTGATCTTCGGGAAAGATCGTGACGATGCCGAACGCAAGTTACGGCAGATGTATCGCAATTGCGAAGTCCTGCACTGCGAGATCAATCACAACGTCCAGCGCCCCGGATTCGGTCCCATCACGTCTCCACTCTCGGATACTCACTGAGAATAGCTATCCGGCTGTGCGCAGCGCCATGCATCCCACCTCCCCGAAAGATGGGATGGTGAGTCGTCCCTTCCAACACTACAATTGCCGCCTTCATCTCCGTCCGACACACGAATCACCTGCCGGTCCATCCTGGGGCTTCCATGAATAACACTGACACGTTCCGGCCTTCCAGCGCCGGCATTATCTGGCTCAAACTCGCCGTGCTCTACCTGATCGCCGGTGTCGCACTAGGTATTGCGATGGGTGCGAGCGAAAACTTCTCGCTGCGGCCGGTGCACGCGCACGTCAATCTGCTCGGCTGGGCCACGACAGGGCTGGCCGGTGTCATCTATTGCCTGTTTCCGAAAGCCGGAGAAAGCAAACTCGCCCGCCTGCATTTCTGGCTGCAGAATCTGACGCTGCCCGTGATGATGCTTGCGCTTGGCTTCGTACTGTATGGGCACATGGCTGCAGTGCCGATCCTGGTTGCTGCGGAAATAGGGTCGGCGCTCGGTGTGGTGCTGTTCGCGGCCAATCTCTTCATCAATCTGAAGTCGACCTGAAGCCTACAACGCCGCTGCGCGCGTCCTTCCTCGAAGCAGTAACACTTCCACGCCCGCAACGAACAGCCCCGATATTGCGAGCAGCGGCATCAGCGTGCACATGGTGACGGCGGCAATCCACATCGCTGGCGAGGCAGAACGCCAAGCCCCCGGCAGCAGTGGCGGCCACGCCGATGCGCCGGTCTTGCGGCGCTTGAAGAACATCCACCACCCCGACATCAGCGAAAACAGAATCCCCGCGCCGAAGAGCAACAGCAGGAGCTGGTTCCACCACCCGAATTCGCCACGATGGAAGGGAATGCCAACTCCGGTCGCCTTGCCAAAGGCAGTCTGGTCGCGCCAGTCGGAACGGAACAAGGATTTGCCGGTATAGGCATCGAGCATCAGATCAATGCGTTGCAAAGGCCGTGAGGGATCCGCACCCGACACGCGCCAGACATCGTTCTTCGCTGCCGGCGGCGTCATTCGCAATGCCGTATCGGGCGCCTGTCGGCGTGCCGCATCGAACGCTTGTTGCCAGTTCATTGGTGCCACCTGCGGCAAGGACATGGAATGCAATCCGCGCGGCATCTGCGGA
>DATAHI010000152.1:0-7231 GCA_036263255.1 Oxalicibacterium sp.
TGCATGTTGGCGAACAATTGCGCCGCCTGTTCCAGCGCGGTCGCGATGCTGCGTTTCAATTCCTCGATCTTGTTGCGTTGCGACTTCTCGGCAAATTCCGCTTCCTGCGCCGCGCGTTCCAGCTCGCGTACTTTCTGGCGCGCATCGTTCAGCTGCTGTTCCTTCGCCAGGTAATCGGTCTGGCCTTCCTCGTGCTTTTCCTGCAGTTCCGCAAGCTCGGCATCGAGTTGTTCGAACTTCGCTTCGGACTCCGCCTTGACCTGCTGCTGCTCTGCTTCCTGCGCCGCGATTTCTTCCAAATCGGCACTGATCTGCGTACTGCGCTGGTTGAAGCGCTCCTGCACTTCGGACAGTTTCATCACGTCGAGTTGCAGTCCGTGCACCGCCTGCGTCAGCGTACCCACGCGCTGGCGGATTTCCTGAAGGCGCTGCGTCGCCTGCGTCAGCGCCGATTCCGAGCGCACAAAACGCGACTTCGCCTCATCGGCCAGCATTTGCTGTGCGCGCAATTGCTTGGTGATGTTCTCGATTTCCTGCTGGCGCGCCAGCATGCCGTCCTGCTCGGAGTCGGATGCATAGAAACGCACGCTCGATTTGCCGATCACATGGCCCTGGCGCGTGATGAAGTAGCCGCCATTCGGCAGCTTGTTGCGATCGACGAAAGCCGCAGCGACATCGTCCGCCGCATACACGTTGTGCAACCAATCCTGCATCAATGCACGCAGACCCGGTTCGTTCAACTGCAGCAGGTTGATGAACGGCTTCAGGCCGGCGACGGCTTCGGTGGCTTCGCCCGAAATCGCATTCGGCGTGAACAAGGCGAGCTTGGCCGGCGGCGCATCGTTGAAGAAAGCCTTGGCCCAATCGAGATTCGACATTTCGAGAGCGGAGGTGCGCTCGCGCAGTATCGATTCCAAGGCGGTTTCCCAACCCTGGTCAATATGCAGCTTCTGCCACAGGCGCGGCAGTTCGCCCAGCTCGTGCTTCTGCAGCCACGGCTGCACCTTGCCTTGCGTCTGCACGTTTTCCTGCAACTGCTTCAGCGCGGTCAGGCGCGCTTCCAGCTGCGCGTTGTTGGCGGTTTCGCTATTGACCTGCTGTTGCGCATTGCGGCGTTCTTCTTCCAGCTTCGGCAACTGCTCCTGCGCTTCTTCCAGCTGCACGTTCGCTTCTTCCAGCGTCGCCTGCTTTTCTTCGAGCTGCAGCTTCAGGTTGTTCAGGTGCGTCGCGTCCGGCGCGTTCATGCCCTGCTGCTCCTGCATCAGGCGCTCGCGACGCACGGTCAGGCCGGACAGGATGTTGGACGCGTTGCGCTGATGTGCAGATTCCAGCTCGATCTGCTGCTGGATTTGCATGATGCGGCCGCGTGACTCGGTGCTTTTCAGCTGCGCCTCGCGCCACGCTTGCTCCAGCGCCGGAATGCGATCGTTCTCGCGCTGCGCGACTTCCTGCGCCTGCTCGACGCGCATCGCCAGTTCTTCCAGATGCATTTCTGCTTCGGTCAAATCTTCCTGATATTGCGTGCCCTGGCGCTGCCACTGATCGCGCTGCGCGGTCAGCGAATTCAGCTGCGATTGCAAACGGGTGCGCGATTCGATGACGAACTTGATCTGCGCTTCCAGGCTGCCGATTTCGGAATTGGTCTGGTACAGATGTCCCTGCGCCTGATGCATGCGATCGCCGGCGGCGTAATGCGACTGGCGCATGTGCTCGAGCTCGGTCTCGACATGGCGCAGTTTGGCGGTTTGCTCTTCCAGATCAATCTGCGCTTTTTCGATGTCGCGGAAAAATTTTTCCTGCTCGGTCTTCGCCTCGTTTTTGCGCAGTAGCCACAGCAGTTTCTGCTTTTCTTCCTGATCCGCCTGCAGCTCATGGTACTTCTGCGCGACGGCCGCCTGGCTTTCCAGCTTTTCCAGATTGGCGTTCAGTTCGCGCAAGATGTCTTCCACGCGCAGCAGGTTTTCGCGCGTGTCCTGCAATCGGTTTTCGGTTTCGCGGCGACGTTCCTTGTATTTCGATACGCCAGCAGCCTCCTCAAGGAAGATGCGCAGTTCTTCGGGACGCGCTTCGATGATGCGCGAAATCATGCCCTGCCCGATGATCGCGTACGCACGAGGACCGAGACCGGTGCCAAGGAAGATATCCTGGATATCGCGGCGGCGTACCGCCTGGTTATTGATGTAGTAAGTCGACGTACCGTCGCGGGTCAACGTGCGTTTGACCGCAATTTCCGCGTATTGGCTCCACTGACCGGCGGCCTTGCCCGCGCCGTTGTCGAATACCAGTTCAACCGATGCGCGACCGGCGGGCTTGCGATGTGTAGTGCCGTTGAAGATGACGTCCTGCATCGATTCGCCGCGCAGTTCGGACGCTTTCGACTCGCCCAGCACCCAACGCACCGCATCGATGATGTTGGATTTGCCGCAGCCGTTAGGACCGACGACGCCGACCAACTGCCCTGGCACCTGAAAATTCGTCGGATCGACGAAAGACTTGAAACCCGATAATTTGATGGAAGTTAAACGCACGTTATCAACCGTTCCAGGATATTCAATAGTGTTTTAAGTCGTCATCCGCTTTGCGGACGCAGCGAGCCTACGCGGCCCGGCCTACGCGGCGCGACCAGGCCATAAAAGGGGCTCATCATAGCATCCAGCGCAACGAATCCAAGCGAATGTGGACTTTCGAGCGAAGCGGTTTTGCGCCACCTGTATATCGAAGCGGTCGGCAATCAGCGCTCGGACGCAGCGTATAATGCTGCACTTTGAATCCCGACCGAATCTCGCCTTTTAACGCCGTCGTCCGCATCGTGAATCCACTTCTGAACCAGCTGCAACCCTACCCGTTCGAAAAACTGAAACACCTGTTCGCCGGCGTGACGCCCAATCCGGCTTATCGCGCCATTAGTTTGGGCATCGGCGAACCGAAGCACCCGACGCCGGCCTTCATACAGAAAGCGTTGGCGGACAACCTCGACGGTCTCGCCGTGTATCCGACCACCGCCGGCAGCGATTCTCTGCGCGCGACCATCGCGAACTGGCTGGAGCGTCGCTACGGCTTGCCGAAACTGGATCCCGCGACGCAGGTACTGCCGGTCAATGGTTCGCGCGAAGCCTTGTTCGCCTTGGCGCAAACCGTGATCGATCCAAGTAAAAATGCGCTGGTGATGTGCCCGAATCCGCTGTACCAGATTTACGAAGGCGCGGCCTATCTCGCCGGCGCGCAGCCCTACTTCGTCAATTGCGATCCAGCGCGCAACTTCGCCCCGGACTTCCGCAGCGCGACGTCCGATGTGTGGGAACGCGTGCAACTAGTCTATGTCTGCTCGCCCGGCAATCCGGCCGGCGCAGTGCTGACGCTGGAAGACTGGAAGGAATTGTTCGAACTGTCCGACCGCTATGGCTTCGTGATCGCGGCCGACGAGTGCTACTCCGAAATCTATTTCAAGGATGAAGCGCCGTTGGGCGCACTGGAAGCCGCGCACAAGCTGGGCCGAACCGGCTATCCGCGCCTGATCGGTTTCTCCAGTCTGTCGAAGCGTTCGAACGTGCCGGGCATGCGTTCCGGCTTCGTCGCCGGCGACGCGAACATCCTCAAGCAATTTCTGCTGTACCGCACCTATCACGGCAGCGCGATGAGCCCGTCGGTGCAAAGCGCATCGATCGCGGCCTGGAACGACGAGCAGCACGTCATCGAGAATCGCCAGAAATACATCGCGAAGTTCAAGCAGGTCACGCCGCTGCTGCAGGAAGTAGTCGATGTCGCGTTGCCGGATGCCGGTTTCTACCTGTGGGCACGCGTCAACAAGCTGGCCGACATCAGCGATATCGAATTCGCGAAGCGCCTGTACGCCGAATATAATGTGACGGTTCTACCAGGCAGTTACCTTGGCCGTGAAGCGCATGGCACCAATCCCGGCAGCAATCGCGTACGCATGGCGCTCGTCGCTGAAGTCGACGAATGCCTGGAAGCGGCGCAACGCATCGTGGCATTCTGCAAGACGCTCGCCTGATCCGATTTCCGCAATGACATTCAACTCAACAAGCAAAGACATGACTCAACAACTCGAACAACTGATCGATCAGGCATGGGAAAACCGTGCCGACTTCTCCCCGAAGAACGCACCGGCCGACGTGCGCAACGCCGTCGCACAGGTGATCGACCAACTGAACAAGGGATCGCTGCGCGTCGCGCAAAAGGCCAATGGCGAATGGATCGTCAACCAGTGGGTCAAGAAGGCGGTGCTGCTTTCCTTCCGACTGGAAGACAACATCGCGATGCCAGCCGGCGGCAACATGCAGTTCTACGACAAGGTGCCAACCAAGTTTGCGAATTACACCGAAGCCGATTTCGCGGCCGGCGGTTTCCGCGTAGTGCCGCCTGCAGTCGCCCGCCACGGTAGCTTCATCGGCAAGAACGTCGTGATGATGCCATCGTACGTGAACATCGGCGCCTACGTCGATGAAGGCACGATGGTCGACACTTGGGCCACCGTGGGTTCCTGCGCGCAGATCGGCAAGAACGTCCATCTGTCCGGCGGCGTCGGCATCGGCGGCGTACTGGAACCGATGCAGGCCAACCCGACCATCATCGAAGACAACTGCTTCATCGGTGCGCGCTCCGAAATCGTCGAAGGCGTGATCGTTGAAGAGAACTCCGTCATCTCGATGGGCGTGTACATCGGCAAGTCGACCAAGATCTATGACCGCGCCACTGGGGAGGTGAGCTACGGTCGCATTCCTGCCGGTTCGGTCGTCGTCTCCGGCAATCTGCCATCGGCAGACGGCAAGTACAGCTTGTACTGCGCGGTGATCGTGAAGAAGGTCGACGCACAGACGCGTTCAAAGACCGCGATCAACGAATTGCTGCGCGACTAAGCTTCAAGTTCTCGAACGCAAAAACAAACCGGTTTCCACCTCACCTGGGGAGCACAAGATGGCAATGGATCGCTTGTTTCAGCTGATGAAGGACAAAGCGGCTTCCGATCTTTTTATCGCGGTCAATTCGCCTATCCACATCAAGATCAACGGCCAGGTGATCCCCGTCAATCAGCAGAAGCTGGATCAGAACGCGATTCTGGCGCTGCTGGCTGAAGTGGTGCCGGCAGCACGGCTGCAAGAACTGGAACGTACGAACGAGCTGAACATGGGCATTCCGGTCAGCGGCATCGGCAGCTTCCGTCTATCCGCTTTCCGTCAACGCGGCAGCATCTCTGCCGTGCTGCGTTTCATTCCGAGCGAAATTCCGGAATTGCAAACCCTGCATCTGCCGCCCGTCGTCGCTGATCTGGTGATGGAGAAGCGCGGCCTGTTGTTGGTGGTCGGCTCCACCGGTTCAGGCAAGTCGACCACGATCGCCTCGATGCTCGACCACCGCAATCTGCTGCGTACCGGTCACATCCTGACCCTGGAAGATCCGATCGAGTTCCTGTTCAAGAACAAACGCTCGATCGTCAACCAGCGCGAGATCGGCAACGATGCCAACGATCTGCAGACTGCGCTGAAGAACGCTCTGCGCCAGGCGCCGGACTGCATCATGATCGGCGAGATCCGCGACAAGGAAACGATGGGAGCCGCGCTGGCCTATGCGCAATCCGGCCATCTGGTGATCGCCACGCTGCACGCGAACAACAGCTACCAGGCACTGACCCGTATCATCAATTTCTTCCCGCTGGAAACGCGCCAGTCGTTGCTGAACGACTTGTCGACCACGCTGCGCGCCGTGATTTCGCAACGCCTGGTCGCCGCAATCGATGGCGGCCGCCGCCCAGCGGTCGAAGTGATGCTGAACACGCCGCACGTGGCCGAACTGATCGAAAAAGGCGAGATCACGCAGATCAAGGAAGCGATCGAGAACAGCCTGTCGGCCGGTTCGCAAACTTTCGAACAGGCGCTGATGGCGATGATCCAGGAAGGCGTCGTCACGCAGGACGAAGCGCTCGCGCACGCCGATTCCGCAAGCAACCTGTTCTGGCTGCTGAACAATTCGGCCAAGAAGGTGGAGGTCGAAGAGCCGCAGGAAGAACAGGGCGCAAGTTTTACCGAATTTACTCTGAAGATGTAAGCATGAGCATTACGCTGTACGGCATTCCCAATTGCGACACGGTCAAGAAAGCGCGTAGCTGGCTGGACGATCAAGGCATCGCCTATACCTTCCACGATTTCAAGAAGAATGGCATTACGCGCGAATTGGTGGCCGGCTGGCTGCAACACGTGCCGGCCGATGTACTGATCAATCGCAAGGGCACAACGTGGCGCAAACTGGATGAAGCGGAGAAGGCCGCTGCCGACAGCGAGCAAGGCGCCATCGAACTGATGCTGACCTCCCCTTCCGTCATCAAGCGGCCGGTACTGGTCGGCGCAGGCAAGACCAGCGTCGGCTTTTCCGCCGATATGTACCAACAAATTTTCCGAAAATAATCGATGAGCAAAACGCTCGCACTGACCGAAGAATTGATCGCGCTGACTTCGGTAACGCCGCGCGATGAAGGCTGCCAGGCACGCCTGATCCAATTGCTGGAGCCGCTCGGCTTTCAATGCGAAACCATTGCCGCCAACGGTGTGACCAATCTATGGGCGCGCAAGGGAACCGCACAGCCGCTGCTGGTATTCGCAGGCCATACCGACGTGGTGCCGACTGGCCCGCTGGAGCAATGGACTTCGCCACCGTTCGCACCGACGCAACGTGACGGCAAGCTGTATGGTCGCGGCGCAGCCGACATGAAAACTTCGATCGCGGCGATGGTGGTCGCTGTTGAAGAGTTCATTGCCGCACATCCGGATCACAAGGGCTCGATTGCCTTCCTGATCACCAGCGATGAGGAAGGTCCGGCTACGCACGGCACCGTGATCGTCTGCGATGCGCTCAAAGCGCGCGGCGAACAGCTCGACTATTGCATCGTCGGCGAACCGACCTCTTCGCACGCGCTAGGCGATATGATCAAGAACGGCCGCCGCGGCAGCATGTCGGGGCGGCTGACAGTCAAGGGTATCCAAGGCCACATCGCCTATCCGCAACTGGCGCGCAATCCGATCCATCAGTGCGCACCCGCGCTGGCGGAGTTGGTCACGGAAAAATGGGACGACGGCAACGAATACTATCTGCCGACCTCCTTCCAGATTTCGAACATGCATGGCGGTACCGGCGCATCGAACGTGATCCCGGGCGATGTCGTGATCGATTTCAATTTCCGATTCTGCACCGCCAGCACGGTTGAAGGCTTGCAGCAGCG
>DATAHI010000153.1:0-4055 GCA_036263255.1 Oxalicibacterium sp.
GCCGCAGAAGGTTTCGGGCAGCAGCGCCGGCACGTGCAGATTGATTTCAGTGGTGGAAGAGAGCGGTGCGGCGAGGTCTGGCTCCTTGCCGTTCTTCAGTGCGCGCACAGCTTCATTGAGCATATCGGAATAGAGCTGGAACCCGATCTCGGTCATTTCGCCGGACTGGTTTTCGCCCAGCACTTCGCCGGCGCCGCGAATTTCGAGATCGTGCATCGCCAGATAAAAACCGCTTCCCAGTTCTTCCATTTGCTGAATCGCATCGAGCCGGCGCTGTGCCAATTTCGACAAACCCTGCACATCATTGACCAGCAGGTATGCGTATGCCTGATGATGCGAACGGCCGACGCGGCCGCGTAGTTGATGCAGCTGAGCCAAGCCGAACTTGTCTGCGCGATGCATGATGATGGTGTTGGCGCTCGGCACGTCGATGCCGGTTTCGATGATCGTCGTGCAGAGCAGGATGTTGAAGCGTTGCGCGACGAAATCACGCATCACCTTTTCCAGATCACGCTCATGCATCTGGCCGTGCGCGACGGCGATGCGCGCTTCCGGCAACAACTCTTCGAGCATCGCCTTGCGGTTCTCGATGGTATCGACTTCGTTATGCAGGAAGTACACCTGACCGCCGCGTTTCAATTCGCGCAGGCAGGCTTCGCGGATGACGGAGTCGTTTTCGCTGCGCACGAAGGTCTTGATCGCGAGACGTTTTTGCGGCGCAGTGGCGATGATCGAAAAGTCGCGCAGGCCTTCCAGCGCCATACCGAGCGTACGCGGAATCGGTGTCGCCGTCAGCGTCAGCACGTCCACTTCGGCGCGCAACGCCTTCAATGCTTCTTTCTGCCGCACGCCGAAACGGTGCTCCTCGTCGATGATGACAAGCCCTAGGCGTGAGAATTTCACTTCCGGCGACAGCAGCTTGTGCGTGCCGATCACGACGTCCAGTGTGCCATCTGCCATGCCTTTCACCGCGTTTGCGATTTCCTTTCCGGTGCGGAAACGCGACAGCTCGGCGATCTTCACCGGCCAGTCGGCGAAGCGGTCGGCAAAGGTTTGCGCGTGCTGTTCCGCCAGTAGCGTGGTCGGCGCGAGGATCGCAACCTGCTTGCCGCCCATGACGGCGACGAAGGCTGCGCGCAATGCGACCTCGGTCTTGCCGAAGCCGACGTCGCCGCAGATCAGGCGATCCATCGGCCGGCCGCTGGTCATGTCCTGAATCACCGCATTGATCGCGGCGGCTTGGTCGGCAGTTTCCTCGAAGCCGAAACTCTCGGCGAAGGCTTCGTAATCGTGCGCAGAATATTTGAAGGCATGGCCTTCGCGCAACGCGCGGCGCGCATACAGGTTCAACAATTCGGCTGCGGTGTCACGGATTTTTTCTGCAGCACGGCGTTTGGCTTTCTCCCACTGGCCTGAGCCCAGCGCGTGCAGCGGCGCGTCTTCCGGCGAAGCGCCGGAATAACGTGAAATCACGTGCAGCTGGGACACCGGTACGTAGAGCTTCGTATCCTTCGCGTATTCCAGATGCAGGAATTCGGTTTCACCTTCACCGAGATCCATGCTGACCAGACCCATGTAACGCCCGATACCATGATTCGCATGCACGACGGGATCGCCGATCTTCAGCTCCGACAGGTCGCGCACCATCGCTTCGACCTGGGTTGCGCCTTCCTGCTTGCGGCTACCGGCACGGCGACCGGAGCCGGCATACAGCTCTGTTTCGGTGATGAAGGCGAGATCGCCGAGCGTGCTGCCGAGTTCGAAGCCGGCATGCAGCGGCGCGACACCGAGCATCAGTTTGGCCGACGCGGTGCCGAAATCAGCGAAGTCATCCGCGATTGTCAGGGGCAGATCGTATTCACTGAAGTACTGTTGCAGCGTTTCACGTCGCCCGTTGCTCTCCGCACAGATCAGCACGCGTTTGCTGGTCTGCAGCAGATAGCTGCGCAGATTGGCGAGCGGATCGTCGGCACGGCGATTGACTGCGATATTCGGCAGCGGCGCGGAAAGTTCGGACGCCGCTTCCGCTTTCTGGATCACCCAGCGGCCGAAAGGCTTGGCCAGCGAGTAGAACTGCTCGTCGGACAGGAAAATTTGGTCCGGCGCGAGCACTGGGCGTTCGCGATCGGATTTCAGGAACTGGTAGCGTGATTGCGTATCGGCCCAGAAGCGGTGGACGGCGCTGTCGATATCGCCGATCAGCGCGAAGCTTGCATCCCCGGGCAGATAATCGAAAAGCGTATTGGTCTGCTCGAAGAAGAGCGGCAGATAGTATTCGATGCCGGCTGAGGCGATGCCGTTGCCGATATCCTTGTAGACGATCGAACGGCTCGGGTCTCCTTCGAACACTTCGCGCCAGCGGCCGCGAAAGGCCGTGCGCGCTTCTTCATCCATCGGAAACTCACGCGCGGGCAGCAGGCGCACTTCCTTCACCGGGTACAGCGAGCGCTGCGAATCGGCATCGAAGGTGCGTATCGTATCGATTATGTCGCCGAACAGATCGATGCGATAGGGCAAGACGGAGCCCATCGGAAACAGATCAATCAGACCGCCGCGCACCGAGTATTCGCCGGGCGACATGACCTGCTTGACAGGCGTATAGCCGGCCAATTGCAGCTGCGACTTCAGCCGCGCTTCGTCCAGGGTTTCGCCCTGCTTGAAGAAAAAGGTGTAGGACGCGAGAAAGGAGGGCGGCGCCATGCGCAGCAGCGCAGTGGTGGCCGGCACGATCAGCACGTCGCATTGCCCGGTCTGCACTTCGTACAGCGTTGCCAGCCGCTCGGATACCAGGTCCTGGTGCGGCGAGAACGCGTCGTAAGGCAACGTTTCCCAATCAGGCAGCAGATGGCAGCGCAGCTTGCCGTGCGCGCCATTGCCAAACCACGGGATTTCGGTCAGCAGCCGCTGCGCGTCACCTGGACTAGCAGCGACGATGACAAGCATGCGTCGCTGCGTCGCCAGCTCGACAGCAGCCTGAGCGAGCACGTAGGCGTCCGACGAACCGTGCAGCGCGGGAAGAACGAAACGGGAACCGGGTTTAGGAAGAAAGGTTTTCAGGTCAACTGACATCAAGTAGCGACAGCAAGCTCATGCAGCGCAAAGCGGGGTGCCGCGAAGTTCTTGCTCGGCTCTTCGCGACGTTTCCGATTTGACAGTGAAAATGGTTGATGAGATTATAAACCAAGCCCCTCCGCCGGTCGGGCAGCGCGCCATTGGCGCGATCGCTCCTGACAATACAGCGCACTGCGCATTCCCATTCCATCATGACCTCGCGACGCTCTTCCGCGCGACAGTATTTCGCCTTGATTCCTGCTGCCGGCAGTGGCTCGCGCATGGGCGCCACTCTACCCAAGCAATACCTGCCGCTAGCCGGAAAGCCGGTATTGGAGCACGTGATCGATACCTTCTCATCAAGTGCTTCGATTGCGCATACTTACGTCGTGGTCAGTGCGGACGACGACAGAATCCATGCGCTGACAGCCGATGCGCGGTACGCGAATGTGACGGTACTGCGCGTGGGCGGTGAGACACGTCAGCAATCGGTGTTGAACGGATTGCAATCGATGCGCAATGCTGTCGCGGACGAGGATTGTGTGCTGGTGCACGATGCGGCCCGGCCCGGTCTGACATCCGCGCTGATTGAGAAACTCATCGATGCACTGCAGGACGACGTCGTTGGCGGTTTGCTGGCATTGCCGGTCGTCGATACCCTGAAGCGAGCCGACGGCGCAGAACGCAGCGAAACGACGGTCGCGCGCGACAATTTATGGAGCGCGCAGACCCCGCAAATGTTTCCGTATGCGCTCTTGTGCCGCGCCCTGGCCACGGCCGACGACGTGACAGATGAGGCTTCTGCCGTGGAGGCGCTGGGTCTGAAACCGAAACTGGTGGAAGGCAGCGCACGCAATTTCAAGATCACGCGGGCGCCCGACTTGGCGCTTGCCGAATTGTTTCTCAAGGGACTCGCATGAACGATAGTACGATGCCACCTTTTCGTATCGGTCAGGGCTATGACTGTCACGCACTGGTCGAAGGGCGCAGGCTCATCATCGGCG
>DATAHI010000154.1:0-5071 GCA_036263255.1 Oxalicibacterium sp.
CGCTGCTGCGCCGCATTCCGGTATTCAATACGATCTATTCCAGCGTCAAGCAGGTGTCGGACACGCTGTTCTCGTCTTCCGGCAATGCCTTCCGCAAGGCACTTCTGGTGCAGTACCCGCGCCAGGGATCGTGGACCATCGCTTTCCTGACCGGCGTGCCGGGCGGGGACGTGCGCAATCATCTGGTGGGCGACTACGTCAGCGTCTATGTGCCGACCACGCCGAATCCGACTTCGGGTTTCTTCCTGATGGTGCCGCGCGCCGATGCAATCGAGCTCGACATGAGCGTTGACGAAGCGCTGAAGTACATCGTGTCGATGGGCGTCGTCACGCCGGATAATTTCGAAAAAACCCACATCATCGATCCGAAGAAGGTTTCGGCCGATATCCCGCAATAAAACATACGCAATAACACGTCGCCGACTCGACGACGATCGAATTACAAGAACCTGAACTGGAATCCTGAACATGTCTATGCGAACTCAATACTGCGGCCTCGTCACCGAAGCGCTGCTCGGCCAAACCGTCAGCCTGTGCGGGTGGGTGCATCGCCGCCGCGACCACGGTGGCGTCATCTTCATCGACCTGCGCGACCGCGAAGGTCTGGTGCAGGTGGTGTGCGATCCGGATCGTGCCGACGTGTTCAAGACCGCGGAAGCGGTGCGCAACGAATTCTGCCTGCGCGTCACCGGCCTGGTGCGCAATCGCCCTGAAGGCACCACCAACGCAAATCTGACTTCCGGCAAGATCGAGGTGCTGGCGCACCAGCTGGAAGTGCTGAATCCTTCCGTTACGCCGCCGTTCCAGCTGGACGACGATAACTTGTCCGAAACGACGCGCCTGACGCACCGTGTGCTCGATCTGCGTCGTCCGCAGATGCAGAACAATTTGCGTCTGCGCTACAAGGTCGCGATGGAAGTGCGCAAGTATCTGGATGAAAACGGCTTCATCGATATCGAAACGCCGATGCTGACCAAGTCGACCCCGGAAGGCGCGCGCGACTACCTGGTGCCATCGCGTGTCAACGCCGGTCAGTTCTTCGCGCTGCCGCAATCGCCGCAGCTGTTCAAGCAGCTGCTGATGGTGGCCAACTTCGATCGTTACTACCAGATCACCAAGTGCTTCCGCGACGAAGATCTGCGCGCCGACCGCCAGCCGGAATTCACGCAGATCGATTGCGAAACCTCGTTCATGAGCGAGCAAGAAATCCGTGATCTGTTCGAGAACATGATTCGTCTGGTGTTCAAGAAAGTGCTGAATGTCGAACTGCCGAATCCGTTCCCGGTCATGAACTATGCGACGGCGATGGGCCTGTACGGTTCCGACAAGCCGGACATGCGCGTCAAGCTGCAGTTCACCGAGTTGACCGATGTGATGAAGGATGTCGACTTCAAGGTCTTCTCCGGTGCCGCCAACATGGAAGGCGGCCGTGTGGTCGCCTTGCGCGTACCGGGCGGCGGCGCGATGCCGCGTTCCGAGATCGATGCGTACACGCAGTTCGTCGCGATCTACGGCGCCAAGGGCCTGGCCTGGATCAAGGTCAACGAGAAAGCAAAAGGCCGCGATGGTCTGCAATCGCCTATCGTCAAGAATATTCACGACGCGGCGCTGGCAAAGATCATTGAACTGACCGGTGCGGAAGACGGCGATCTGATCTTCTTCGGCGCCGACAAGGCGAAGGTCGTCAACGATGCGATCGGAGCGCTGCGCGTGAAGGTCGGTCACAGCGAATTCGGCAAGAAGAATGGTTTGTTCGACGACGACTGGCGTCCGCTGTGGGTCATCGATTTCCCGATGTTCGAGTTCGACGAAGACAACCAGCGCTGGGCAGCGGTGCATCACCCATTCACCGCACCGAAGGATGGCCATGAAGATCTGATGGAAGCTGATCCGGGCAAGTGTATTGCCAAAGCCTACGACATGGTCTTGAACGGCTGGGAACTGGGTGGTGGTTCGGTACGTATTCACCGTGCCGACGTGCAGAGCAAGGTATTCCGCGCGCTGAAGATCGGCGCCGAAGAAGCGCAACTGAAGTTCGGCTTCCTGCTGGATGCGCTGCAATACGGCGCACCGCCGCACGGCGGCCTTGCGTTCGGCCTCGATCGTCTCGTCACGATGATGTGCGGCGCGGAATCGATCCGCGACGTCATCGCCTTCCCGAAAACGCAGCGTGCGCAGGACTTGCTGACGCAAGCGCCTTCTGAAGTCGACGAAAAGCAATTGCGCGAACTGCATATCCGTCTGCGCAACGTGGAGCCGGCAGCCAAGGCCTGATCCTGTTTTGCGGCATAATCGAAAGGCGCGGTCTTCCGCGCCTTTTTTATTTCGCATGCGCTCATGACGACCAAGGCTTACAAGATTCCCGAATCGGTGCTGGTGGTGATCCACACCGAAGACTTGCACGTGCTGATGATCGAGCGCGCCGATCGGCCGGGTTTCTGGCAGTCGGTGACCGGCTCCAAGGATGCGAAGGACGAGCCGCTGCTGGAAACCGCAATTCGCGAAGTGGCGGAAGAGACCGGCATCCGCATCGTGCAGGCGTCGCCGGACAAGGGCGACCGCGCGACGCCGGACCGGACTTGCGTGTCGGTCGAGCATCTGCACGACTGGCATCTTTCCAACGTCTACGAAATCTATCCGGCCTGGGGATACCGCTACGCGCCGGGCGTGACGCATAACACCGAGCATGTGTTCGGCTTGCGTGTGCCGCGCGACATTCCGATTGTGCTCTCACCGCGCGAGCATGTGAACTTTCTCTGGTTGCCGTGGCGCGAAGCCGCCGACAAATGTTTTTCCGCGTCGAATGCGGAAGCTATCCTGCAGTTGCCGCACCGCTATCCGCAATGAAATCGACGCGCCTGCGTTAGTCAGCGAACCGAGATGACCGGCGTCGAAGAGCAGAATACGTTATCGTATTTCTGTCGGCTTACCGGATAGACAGACTGCATGAGCTTAAAGATCACGACCTACAACATTCACAAGGGCGTGTCGTCCTTCGGCGCACGGCCGCGCGTGCACGCGCTGAAGCAGGCGATCACGACACTGCAATCGGACATCCTGTTCCTGCAAGAAGTGCAGGGGCGACACGACTTGCATGCCATCAAGCATGCGACCGACTGGCCGGAATTGCCGCAGCAAGACTTTCTCGCCGGCGATTCGCATCACTGCGCTTATGGCATGAACGCGGTTTACGATCATGGCCATCACGGCAATGCGCTGCTGAGCACGTATCCGATTTTGTCCTTCACCAATCAGAATATTTCCGACCATAAGTACGAATCGCGCGGCATCCTGCATTGCGTGGTGCAGGCGCCGGAAGCGGACGTGCATTGCTACGTCGTGCATCTCGGCCTGTTTGCCGGCAGCCGCAAACGGCAGAACGATGCGTTGATCGAGGCAGTGAAATGCTCGGCAGGCATGGACCAGCCTGTCATCATCGCCGGTGACTTCAACGACTGGGGCAACCACTTGAGCGAAGAGCTGTACGAATGCCTGGGCGTGACCGAGGTATTCGATCAAGGCTTGTCGCGCCGCGGCTTCGGTACCTACCTGCGGCAACTGAGCGGGCGCGGGCCGCGTATCCAGCCTGCACGCACCTTTCCGGCCGCAATGCCTTTCCTGCAACTGGACCGCATTTACGTTCGCGGCTTCAAGGTCGAGGATGCGCAGGTCATGCATGGCACGATCTGGGCCAAGCTCTCGGACCATGCGCCGCTGGTTGCGACGCTGTCGTTGAAATAGGACGGCAGGCTCGCCGTCATTCCTTCCCTGTCGTATCATCCTGCCCATTCCTCATGAGCAGGTATACCTTCTTATGCGCCAGGTCGGTTTCTGCGGTCACAACGACATTCGCCTTCTGCATTGCGGCGCCGAATATTTTCCGGCGCTGATTGCGGCATTCGACGCGGCGCGCAGCGAAATCTATCTGGAAACCTATATCTTTGCCGTCGATGAGACAGGCAACAGCGTGAAGGCCGCATTGCTGCGTGCCGCGCAACGCGGCGTGCAGGTCAACGTGATGACCGACTGGGTCGGCACCGGCAACCGTCACAGCAAGACGCTTGAGCAAGAGATGACGGCAGCCGGTGCACACTATCGCAGTTTCAATCCATGGTTCCGGCGCGGCGTCTCGCGCATGCATCGCAAGCTCTGCGTGGTTGATCGCGAACTGGCTTTTCTCGGCGGCCTGAATATCGTCGATGATTTGCATGACGACGACCACCCCGACATCACGCTGCCAGCGCCGCGCTGGGATTTCGCGGTGCGCATTACAGGGCCGCTGGTAGCGGCGATCCACTGGGAAGCTGCTCTGCACTGGGCGCGGCAGAACAGTCTCAGCCTTCGCGCGCGCTGGATGACCTTGCGCGAACAAGGCGGCCAGCATTCACCCGAAAGCCGCGAACCGATTGTCGCCGCCCTGGTGGTACGCGACAATCTGCGTAATCGCCGCACGATACAGAACGCGTATCTGAAGGCGCTTGGCAATGCGCGCGTTTCCGCGCTGCTCGCCAATCCTTACTTCGCTCCTGGACGAAAAATGCGCAAGGGCCTGGCATCGGCCGCACAGCGTGGCGTCGACGTGACACTGCTGCTGGGCGTAGGGCAGTATCGCTTTCTCGATGTGATCGCGCGTTCCTACTATCCGAGGCTGTTGAAGGTCGGCGTAAAGATCGTTGAGTACCGCAAGACGCATTTGCACGGGAAAGTCGCGGTAGTCGATGATCATTGGGCTACAGTGGGCTCCAGCAACTACGACGGCTTCAGCCTGTTCGTCAATCAGGAAGCGAACGTGGTGGTGCAAGATGTTCACTTCGCGCAGCAGCTGCGGAGGCACATCGAACACGGTATTGCCGAGGGCGTGCCCCTTACCATGGCGGATATCGCCGCAATTCCGCTGCATACGCGCATCAGCTATCGCATTGCGTACTCGATCTACAAGGCGTTGCTGCGCCTGATCACCTGGGGCAAATCGGCCGAATAGACTCGCTGCGTTGCTCGTGAGCAGCAAACGGCAAATCGCTTTACACTGAGAGCACCGTTGGCGCCGTTGCGTACGCATGGCGCCAAAATT
>DATAHI010000155.1:0-2453 GCA_036263255.1 Oxalicibacterium sp.
GTGCTTTTCGCTATTTGGCTCTTCTTCGCTATAGGAAAAAAGAAAAGCTCTGCCGAGATTCGGTATTTATCATTTCGTGCACCTTTACTCTTTGTTCCTCTTCAGATCATCGGTTGGTTTCTCTGGTTATCGTACAAGGGACGATCAAATCTGGAACTGGCAGGCGTTTATCTTGTTTGCCGTTTTCATCATAGTGATCGGCTATTGCTATGTCGGAATCACCAATGTCTTGTTCGTTATATGCAAGAAGAAAGGAATTATCCGGGGACCCTAGTTCACTCGTCGTCGATACTCATCTGCAGCAATAGTCCGGGATGGGGCTCTCATCCCTTGGCTAGTCTCACTCCCATAAACTGCCACCGCGCCGTCGCCGGAAAGAAATTCCGATAGCTGACGCGCGCATGCCCTTCCGGCGTCGCGCATGACGATCCGCGCAGCACGTACTGGTTGGACATGAACTTGCCGTTGTATTCGCCGAGCGCGCCTTCTGCGCTGCGAAAACCCGGATACGGCGAGTAGCTGCTGGACGTCCACTGCCAGCAGACGCCGAATAAATCCTTCAACACGCTCGCTTGTCCGTTGCGCTCTGCGCGCAAGGCATGCGAAGCGGCGTGTTCCCATTCCGCTTCGGTCGGCAATCGGGTACCGGCCCAGCGCGCGTAGGCGTCTGCCTCGAAGTACGAGATATGCGTCGCCGGTGCGTGCGGGTCGAGCGGCAGCAGGCCGTTCAAGCCGAAAACCTGCCAGCCGGCGGGCGCGTCGTCGTTGCGTTGCCAGTACAGCGGATGCGCCAGCCCTTCCCGCTTTACCCAATCCCAACCCTCGGACAGCCATAGCGATGGATCGCGATAGCCGCCGGCCTCGATGAAGGCCAGGTATTCGCCGTTGCTGACGAGACGCGAGGCAAGCTGATACGGCTCGACGAACTGCCGATGACGCGGCAGCTCGTTGTCGAAGCAAAAGCCTTCGCCATCGTGGCCGATCTGGACGATGCCCGCTTCAAACGTTTGCCACTGCATCTCGGGAGCGGCCGCGCGCACTGCACGCGGCGCCGCGTCATAGGCAGGCTTCATCGGATTACAGGACAACAGATGCAGCACGTCAGTCAGCATCAATTCCTGATGCTGCTGTTCGTGTTGCAGGCCAAGCTCGATCAATGTCCCGAGTTCGGAGGATGCCCCAGCACCGCTTTCCTGTTCCAGCACCTGCTGCACACGCATATCGATCGCGCTCCGATACGCAAGCACCTCGTCGAGCGAAGGTCGGGTCAGCAAGCCGCGCTGAGGGCGAGCATGGCGGTCGCCGACACCGTTGTAGTAGGAATTGAACAGCACCCGGAAGGCGGGATGATGCGGCTCGAAATCGCGCTCGAAGCGTTCAAGAATGAAAGTCTCGAAAAACCAGGTCGTATGCGCGAGATGCCATTTGATCGGGCTGGCGTCCGGCATCGATTGCGCGCTGCAATCTTCAGGGGACAACGGCGCGGACAGTGCGACCGAATACGAGCGCACCTGCTGAAAGCGTTGCGCGAGACAAGCGGTGTCCGTCTGGACGGAAGCTTTGCTTTGTACCTTCATGGTGATCCTTTGAAAAAGCACATCAAACGATGCCAAGCCGCAACATTGCCGAGAACGTTTCGACATTGTCGCGCGACTTGGCGTTCGGTGCTTGCAGGTATCGATCTGAGACAGTTGAGGTGAAATCAGGCGCAGGCGTGACACAGCAGGAACCAGCCCTGGCTGTCGGTCCACACATTGGTGCGGCGGAAGCCTGCGCTGGCCAGCATCGCGGTAAACATCTGCCGCGTGTACTTGTAGCTATTCTCGGTGTGGATGCGATCGCCGCGTTCAAACTGCCGCGCGCCGTCGTTCCAGTGCACGGTCTGGTTGCTCATGGCTTCCAGGTGCATTTCGATGCGGCCCATGTTCGGATTGAAGAAGCCGCGATGGCGCCACTCACGCACCTCGAAGTCCGCGCCGAGCAGGCGGTTCAGGTTACGCAACAGGTTCAGATTGAAGGCGGCCGTCACGCCAAGCGCATCGTCGTAAGCCGCATCGAGAACCGCTTTTTCCTTCACGAGATCGACGCCTATCAGCAAGCCGCCATTCGGGTCGCATGCATCGTGGATGCGTTCGAGAAAAGCTAGCGCATCTTCCGGGGCGAAGTTGCCGATCGACGAGCCTGGATAAAAAAACAGGCGCTTTTCCGCGCGCACCGCGTCCGGCAGTTCGAGCTTGGTGGAAAAATCGGTGCCGACTGCAACGATGTCGACGTCCGGGAAATCCTGCTGCAACTTAGCCGTCGCGTCGCGCAGATAGGAAACCGAAATATCGACGGGCACATATTGCGCCGGTTTGAGGACTGGAAGCAACCCGGCCGCCTTGCGGCAACTGCCCGCACCAAGGTCGATCAGCGTAGTGCCGGTGCCGACTGCTTCCGCAATGTCATCCGCA
>DATAHI010000156.1:0-13439 GCA_036263255.1 Oxalicibacterium sp.
AATGCTCGCAGCGCGCTTTGCCGGGATTCTTCCGCCGATGAGCGATGAGGAGGCGCTGGAATCTGCCGCAGTCCAGTCGCTGACCAGCGGCTTCAGCAGTGAACGCTGGAAAGTACGCCCTTACCGCCATCCGCACCACACCGCATCGGGCGTTGCACTGGTCGGTGGCGGCAGCACACCGCGTCCAGGAGAAATCTCGCTGGCGCATCATGGCGTGTTGTTTCTCGATGAGCTGACCGAATTCAACCGTTCGGTACTCGAAGTATTGCGAGAACCGCTGGAGTCGGGCCGCATCGCCATCTCGCGTGCCGCGCGGCAGGCAGACTTTCCGGCGCGTTTCCAATTACTGGCTGCGATGAACCCTTGCCCCTGCGGCTTTCTCGGTCACACCAGCAAACCTTGTCGCTGCACGCCGGATGCAGTCGCCCGTTATCAAGGAAAGATCTCCGGGCCGCTGCTGGACCGCATCGACATGCAAATCCACGTCGGCGCGCTTTCGCACGAGGAGCTGCTCGAACAATCGGTCAGCGAGTCGTCGACACAGGTTGCGCAACGCGTGAAGGACGCGGCAGCGCGGCAACAGGCGCGGCAGGGCAAGCAAAATTATCTGCTAACGAGTACGGAAATCGATCAACACTGCAAGCCCGACACGGAAGGCGAGCAAATGCTGCGCACGGCGATGACGCGCCTGAACTGGTCAGCGCGCGCCTATCATCGCGTGCTAAAACTGGCGCGTACGATTGCCGATCTTGAAGATGCGGCTAGGGTGCACAAGCAGCATGTGGCAGAAGCCGTGCAATACCGCCGCGCACTGCGCGAGCAATGAATGCGGCAGCTAGTGCATAGCCGCGCAAGACAGCATCTTCCACGTGACGCCGATACGCACATCGGTCTTGAGGCTCGTCAACGCGCGCGACAACATCAGCTGCGCATGCTCGTTGCGCAGCCGCTCGCCTAACGTATCCTTCAAAATGCCTGCGCCGGCCATGACGCCTTCAATGTTGCCGTAACTCTGCAACAGCTTGGCAGCCGTTTTCATGCCTACCTTCGATACGCCGGGAATGCCGTCCGACGCATCGCCGACCAAGGCCAGCAGATCGGGCAGTTGCTGCGGCGAGACACCGAACTTTGCCAGTACCCATTCGCCGTCATGCCACTCACTCTTGAAGTGATCCCAGATCAGCGCACCATGCGCGATCAGGCTGTGCAAATCCTTGTCGGTCGACACGACAATCGCTTCGCCACGCTGTTCGCGCAACCATCGCAGAACTGCAGTGGCAATGACGTCGTCGGCTTCGACTTCCGGAACCGCGAGAGCATGCATGCCGATCGCCGCCACCTGTGCCGGCAAGTCCGGCAAAGACTGCTGCAGCTCAATCGGCATCGGGCTTCTGTTCTGTTTGTACGCTGGGTGCAAGTGATGACGCCAAGTGCGGTCCTCGGTATCGAAAGCGACGAACGCGTGTGTCGGCTGATGGTAGGCCAGCAATCTCGCAAAGGCTGTCATTGCATGACGCACGGCCTTCTCCACGCGCAAGGCAGCGTCAGCTTCATCGCTCGCCTCGTACAGGCGGCGCACGATATTCCAACCATCTATGGCAAGCAGCTTTCCCATCCGAATTTATCTGTCAGCCTCGCGATGCCGGCATTCTACAGGCTGGGGTGTAAGATGGATCGTCCATACATTGCCGATGCCTATGTCTTTCCCTCGCACACTGCGGCGCGCGCTTGCACCCGCCATTGCCTTGCTCCTTACGGCATGCTCGCCGCACTATAACTGGCGTGAAATTCACGGTGAAGGCGTACCTTACGTTGTTGCATTGCCCGCGCGCCCTGCCACTTTCACGCGCAACATCGATCTGAATGGCATCCGCGTCAACATGACGATGACGGCCGCTGAAGTCGATGCAACGACCTTTGCCGTCGGCACGGCAGAGTTGCCCTCGGCGCCGCAGGCGCAAGCCGCATTGGAGAAGATGAAGGAAGCGTTGGTACGCAATATCGGCGGCACGGTGCGCGAACAAAAGATATTGACCATCGCGCTATCTCCCGGCGCGGGCGGCGGTCACCTGGCCGTGCTCGACATCACCGCAAGCGGGCGCGGCGACGCAGCAACAGGCGGCCGGCCGCGAATGCTCTTCGCGCGTTTTCTTGCAAAGGATCAGCGTGTATTTCAACTGGTTGCAACAGGGCCGGAACAGGAATTGCCGCGCGATCTTGCCGATACGTTTTTTTCTTCGTTCAAGCTGGATTGAACGCTGCCGGCATGAAACGTTTCTTGCTGCCGCGTGTCTTCTTCAATAGCTCATGCACTTGCTAGAAAGCACACAAAAATCGTGCTATGGTTTTATCGTCACAGACATTTACAGGAGGCCGCCCATGCTAGTCAAATTCAAATCCAAAGCTGCCGCCGAGATCACGATGTACGAGGAACATGCGAAACGCATCCTCGATTTGCTGCACAAGGATGCCAAGCAAGGCGTCATCACTGCGGCCGAGACGGATCACGCAATCAAGCTGCTGGAAAACGAAATCGTGGAAAGCAAGGCACATATCGCATCCGATGCGGTGGAAAGAGACGTGATCGCGCACCACAACGAAAGCGTTGATGACAACGAACATGAAGATCCGCAGCCGGTCAGCTTTTCGTCGCGTGCCTATCCCTTGCTGGAAATGCTGCGTGCTGCGCGTGAGCAGAAGGCAGATATTCTCTGGGGCGTGTTGCCCTGAGTGTGCGGCCGCGCCGCATGCCCGGCGCTTTGCCCTGCCCTTCTGAAGCATCTCCTGCCGCCGAGCCTCGGGCAAGCTGACAAACCCTAGTGCCGGCGGATGCGGTGCCCGACCCGGTACAATCAGGTCCATCATCCACCTCACCATCGTTAATGCGATGGTGCACCCGTTCGCCCCCCAGGCAAAACGTGCCCAAGCTCTCTCTGAAACCTGATTCTCTTGCATTCGGTCTGCGCGGTGCTGCACAGGCTGTCGCCGATGTGCAAGGAGGCAGCGCGCTGCCTCAAGCACTCGCGCGCGTCTTTGCGCACATGCGCGCCACGCCGCAAGCTGCCGGTGCCATTCAGGATATTGCATACCATTGCATGCGCCATCTCGGCCGTACTGACGCCTTGTTGAACGCGACGACGAACCGGAAGGCCGAACCGCCATTACTTCACAGCCTGCTGCGTTGCGCGCTGGCGTTGCTGGACGAACCGGAATACGGACCGCGCTACGATGCATTTACCGTGGTTGATCAGGCCGTCGCAGCTGCCGCGAGCGACCGCGCGATTGCACATGCAAAAGGGATGGTGAATGCCGTCCTGCGCCGCTTTCTGCGCGAACGCAACGCACTGGCCGAACAGCTCGCGGCGGACCCCGTCGCGCAGTGGAATTACCCGCCATGGTGGATCGATGCCTGCCGTGCAGCTTACCCGGAAGACTGGCAAACGATACTCGCCGTCGGCAACAGCCCACCGCCGCTGACACTGCGGGTGAATCGGCGTAAAACCAGCGTTGCCGACTATCTGGTGGGCTTGGCGCAGCAAGGCATCGCTGCTGCGCAGATCGGCCCGGTCGCCGTCCGGTTGGCGGAACCAATGCCGGTCGCGCGAATTCCTGGCTTCAGCGAGGGCTTTGTTTCTGTACAGGACGCTGGCGCGCAGTTGGCGGCTCCGCTGCTTGATGTGCACGACGGCATGCGCGTGCTTGATGCCTGCGCTGCGCCAGGCGGCAAGACCGGTCACATCCTTGAGAGCGCCGACGTCACACTAACCGCGCTGGACAGCGACGCGCAACGCCTTTCGAGAATCACGGAAAATCTGCAGCGCCTGCAGCTCGACGCGACGCTGAAGAATGGCGATGCCAGCAGGACCGACTGGTGGGACGGCCAGCGCTACGACCGCATCCTGGCCGATGTGCCATGCACTGCATCGGGCATCGTACGCCGCCATCCGGACATCCGCTGGCTGCGACGCGAAGGCGATGCAGCACAGCTTGCAACAGTATCCACGCGAATCCTCGACAATCTGTGGCAGATGTTGCAGCCCAATGGTAAATTGCTGCTTGTGACCTGTTCGCTATGGCCGCTAGAGTCCGAAGCACAGGCCGCCGCCTTTGCCGTTCGCAATGGCGCTACCCGATTACCGGCTCCGGGACAGTTGTTGCCGACTGCGAATACGGAGCAGGACCATGACGGTTTGTTTTATGCCTTGTTTGAAAAATCCGCTGCTTGAGCTTCGCACCTGATTCTGTCAGTGATTCTTTCATTTTCCGAGAACGCGTGAAACGAACCCTGTCCCTCCTTCGCTCCTGCCTCGCACTATTGCTGGCCTTGACGCTGCTGCAAAGCGCGCATGCCGCCGATGGCATCGAAGTGGAACAGGCGCATCTGGAAAGCAGCAGCGAGGGCTATCGGCTCTCCGCGACCTTTGCCTTCGATCTCAATCGCGGCCTGGAAGATGCCGTGACGCGCGGCATTCCGCTGTACTTCACCACCGAAGTGGAAATCACGCGCCCGCGCTGGTACTGGTTCGACACCAAGGTCGCCAGCGAATCGCAGACTATCCGCATCTCGTATAACGTCCTGACCCGCCAATACCACGCAGCAATCAACGGCCGTCTGCAATTGAGCTTCGAGTCTCTGGAAGAGGCACTGTCGCTGGTGCGACGGCCCAATCGTTGGGTGGTTGCGGATAACGACGATCTGAAGCCGGGTCAGGTGTACGACGTTGCGATCCGCATGCAACTGGACGTCGCGCAATTGCCCAAACCCTTTCAGGTGCATGCGCTCAACAGCAGTGACTGGCGCCTGACGACCGACTGGCAACACTTCACCTACAGGGCAGAGCGTCCGTGACACGCCTGTTGCGGTATGGTTTGATCGTTGGCGGTGCGGTTGTCAGTATCCTGCTTTTCCTGCTCGCTTCCGCTTCCGACAATTCCGACCTGTTCGAGCAGAATTATCCCTGGTTGCTGATCCTCAACGCGGTCATTGCCGTCGCGCTGCTGATGCTCGTCAGCGTGCTTCTGTATCGGCTCTACCGACGCTATCGGCGAGGCAAATTCGGCTCGCGCCTGATGGCGCGACTGGTGCTGCTATTTGCGATCGTCGGCATTCTTCCGGGCGCAGTCATTTACGCGGTGTCCGTCCAATTCGTTTCGCGTTCGATCGAATCGTGGTTTGACGTACGCGTGGAATCGGCGCTGGAAGCAGGGTTGAACATCGGCCGCGCCTCGCTCGATTCTTCGCTGGAAGAGCTGCGCATCAAGGCGCGCAACATGGCGCTAGACCTGTCCGATCTGTCGGAAGCGATGCAGATCACGCAGCTCTCGCGCATGCGCGACCAGAACCTGATGCAGGAAGCAACCATCGTCAATGGCAACGGCCAGATGATTGCGAGTTCGGGCTCGCAACTCGGCGGCAATCTGGTGCCCGATCTGCCGACCGCGGAAATGTTGCGCCAGGCACGGGTGACGCGCGGATATGCCGTCATCGAAGGCAATACCGATGCGCAGGACAACAGCCCCGCAGCATCGGATGCAAAGATCAACATGGCGACGCCACCGGCACCCAATCCCGGCGCCAGTCTGCGCCTGCGCGTGGTCGTGACGATTCCCGATTCCAGCAAGGCGCTGGCGCTGCAGAACGAATCGCGCTATCTGCAGTTGATACAACCGGTACCGGAACAGCTCGCCACCAATGCCGATGCACTGCGCGTGGCCTATAGCGAATATCAGGAACGTTCACTGGCACGCACCGGCTTGCGCAAGATCTATATCGTGACGCTGACACTGACGTTACTGCTTGCGATCTTTGGCGCAGTGGCCGCCGCCTTCCTGATTGCGAGCGATCTTGCCAAGCCGCTGCTACTGTTGGCAGAGGGCACGAAGGCCGTGGCGGAAGGCAATCTGTCGCCGCGCCCCATCATCAGTACGTCCGACGAACTCGGGACACTGACGCAATCCTTCAACATGATGACGCGCCAGCTGGCCGACGCCCGCGCATCGGTGGAGCGCAACCGCGCCGAACTGGAAAGCGCAAAAGGTTATCTCGAATCGGTGCTGGCCAACATGTCGGCGGGTGTGATGGTGCTGGACCGGCAGTTTCGCCTGATCACCTGCAACGAATCGGTCGAGCGCATCCTGCAGCAGGATTTCGCGCATCACATCGGCAAGCCCTTGAGCGCGATTCCCGGCCTCGCACCTTTTGCGCAAGCGATCAGCAAGGCCTTCTCCGAGCAAAGCGCGCATTCCGCCGCCGGTGGCAGCGATGCCGACAAGCTGCACTGGCAGCAACAGATCGACCTGCCGCGCCGTATCGTCGGCACAGATACCGAAAACGAAATCTCCCTGTTGGCGCGCGGCTCCCGCCTGCCCGCTGCGCGCGAAGGAAGCTACGTCGTCGTATTCGACGACATTTCGGACGTGATCTCAGCGCAGCGATCGATCGCCTGGGGCGAAGTGGCACGCCGTCTTGCGCATGAAATCAAGAACCCATTGACGCCAATTCAGTTGTCCGCCGAGCGCCTGCAGATGAAACTGGTCGGCAAGCTGAGCGGGACCGACGCCGACATGCTGGAGCGCGGCACCGATACCATCGTCAGCCAGGTGACGGCAATGAAGCGCATGGTCGATGACTTCCGCGATTATGCGAAGACGCCGCCGGCCGTGCTGTCCGAACTCGATCTGAATGCACTGATCGAGGAAGTCCTGCATCTCTACCTCGCCGGCGACGACCGCGACATCATTCACGCCAAACTGGCCGATGGCCTGCCGCACATCATGGGCGATGCGACACAGCTGCGCCAGGTCATCCACAACTTGCTGCAGAACGCGCAAGATGCAGTGAACGAACGTGCCGATCCCGCTGAGCCTCCGCGCATCGACATCGTTACGGAAGAAATTCATTACCGCAGCCCGGATGGTGCGGTCAGCAATGCCGTGCGCCTGACCATCACCGACAATGGACCCGGATTCTCTCCGAAAATCCTGGCGCACGCCTTTGAACCGTACGTCACCAGCAAGCCGCGCGGTACCGGTCTCGGTCTTGCAATGGTGAAGAAGATTGTGGAGGAGCACGGCGGTCGCATCGACGTTAAAAACCGCACAGACGCTACTGGTGCAAAAGTGGCAATTTTGCTGTTAAAGTTATTCCTCTAGCGCACGATTGCGTTGGATGGGAGGAATACCGATGAGGGAGAGAAATACATGGCCAACATTCTAGTTGTTGACGATGAGATGGGCATACGCGAATTGCTCTCCGAAATTCTCGGGGACGAGGGGCATGTCGTCACAACCGCAGAGAACGCACGTCAGGCCCGTGAAATTCGCGCCCAAGGCAAGCCCGATCTCGTGCTGCTGGATATCTGGATGCCGGACACCGACGGCGTCACCCTGCTGAAGGAATGGCAGCGCGACGGCATGCTGACCATGCCGGTAATCATGATGTCGGGCCATGCCACCATCGATACTGCCGTTGAAGCCACACGCATCGGCGCACTCAATTTCCTTGAAAAACCGATCTCGCTGCAAAAACTGTTGAAAGCGGTGCAGCAAGGGCTGACACGCGGCCAGGAAGTGGTGCGCCCCGTGGCGCCCCCCGTGCGCGCCCCGATCGCCGCTAGCAGCGACAGCCATCACCCCGCGGCGGAACGCACGATCGCCGCCGGCGGCATGCCATACGCCGCACCGGCCGCCGCGCCGGTCATGCAACCTGAACCGCATTTCTTCGCGGCGTCCTTCGATCTGCCGCTGCGCGAAGCACGCGACGCATTCGAGCGCGCCTACTTCGAACATCATCTCGGCCGCGAAGGCGGCAGCATGACGCGTGTTGCGGAGAAGACCGGACTCGAGCGCACCCATCTTTATCGCAAGCTGAAACAGCTCGGCGTGGAACCGGGCAAGCTGTCTAAGAAAAATCTATGATGTCATTGACGCTGGTGACCGGCAACACCGCCGGCACCCGCGAAGCCGCGATCGCCGCGCGCGTCGATCCGCAACAACGTACCGCCGTTATTCTCGAAGGCCTGCCCGATGGCAAGGAAGCACTGCCTTCCTCCGACGCGTCCTCCAATCCTCATGTCGTTCGTATTGCGCCCGGCTGCATGCATTGCACCGGCAACTTGATATTACGCGTCACGCTGAATCGGCTGCTGCGCGAAAAGCCTGAAAGAATGTTTGTCAGTGTGGCAAGCGACGAGCACTTGCCGCTGCTACGGCAATTCCTGCAAAACCCGCCCTACGACACGATGCTGTCGTTGACCACGGATCTCGCTTGCCCCTAAGCACCGCTGGAATTCGTCAAATGATGTGAATTATCGGACCGAAGCCTCAATCTTTCCGATCCCTCGCCGTTATCCATTACAAGAGCCGGTGTTTCGCAATCTCAACCTCTTTTGCCCCTGAGTCTTGAAATTCACTGCCGGCAGCGCCATGTCGGTATCAATGCGATGACTTTGTCATCACCAGCAAACGGGAGTTGATATGAACCTCATCTACAACAGCGAGCAGTACAGTGTGGTTGAATTTGTCGCGGACAGCGAACGCGATGCGCTGCGCTGCGGCGGTTACGAGATCATGGACAAACCGGCGCAGCGCGAAATCTTCATTGGCGGCGAAATGGCTGTCAGCTTCCGCCAGCACGTGCGCGATCTGATTGCGACGGAGCCGAGCGAAGAGGAAATCGACGAATTCCTCGGCAAGTACGACGAAATGATGCGCCAGCCGGTCGTGTTTCATTAAATCTCCAGGTAGTCATCTGTCTTGACGGAGAATCGCGCTTGCGATTCTCCGTTTTCTTTTCATACTTCTGCCTTTTCCCTGACGTCGCGGCTTACGATGTACGCCAATTCCTCTTCGATCAGCAGCGCCCAAAGCGGCCCGCACGAGCAACTCGCCGCGCTCGTGGCGCGGCATGTTGCGCATCCGTTCCAACAGCCGATCGCCGACTACAATCGTGAAGCTTTCCAGACGAGCATTGCGCATTGGCACGCGCGCGGCGGGGCGCCGCTGATTCTTGATGCAGGTTGCGGTATCGGTTTGTCGACCATGCATCTGGCCGCACAATTTCCAGACCATTTCGTGATTGGCGTCGATCAGTCGGCCGCGCGCACCACGCGCAATACGCACTGGCAAGGCGCGCCGCCGGAGAACTTCTTGCGCGTGCGCGCCAATCTCGTCGATTACTGGCGGCTGCTGCTCGATAGCGGCATTCGTCCAGCACGCCATTACCTGCTGTATCCGAATCCCTGGCCAAAGGTCGGCCAGCTGTCCCGCCGCTGGCACGGGCATGCGATATTTCCCAGCATCGTCGCTCTTGGCGGCATTCTCGAATGCCGCAGCAACTGGCGCATCTACGTCGAGGAATTTGCCGCCGCGCTGACGCAATTGACGCAGCAAGCAGTAGCCTGTGAAACCTACGCGCCAGCGAAAACGATCACGCCCTTCGAAAAAAAATACCTGGATTCCGGCCACGGTTTGTGGCGATGCCAAATCCTGTTTCCCAACACAGGAAATGCCACGTTCAGCTGAGCTGAAGGCTGCTGGAAATATGCGTGAGTTCGGCATCCGCGGACGCAAAACTGCAACGTTGCCATAACAGGAAAGGCGCGCCCGGCACTTCTTCGCGCATGATGCTCAAGCCATCGATGCACAAAGGCGCATGGGCAACTGCGGCGAAGTGCTGCTGCGCAGCGGCCTGCACGCGACTGGCCACTTCCGGGTCGGCAGCGGATAAGGCGCCGGAGAGTGTCATGTGGAAGCGGAACTGTTCTTCGGTGTAGGGATATCCCCAGCGTTGCAGCAGCGCCTCTTGACGCGCCGTGAGCAGATCGCGCCGCCGGCGCGCGATTTCCTCTGGCAGCAAGGGTGCCCGCAAGGCATCGAAGTGGCTGACGCAACGCATGGCGAGTCTTGCGACCGCTCCATTTGCGTCGGCGATCGTCAATGCCAGGAAATCGCGATGCAGCGCGACCTGCGGCGCGTCCAGCACAATCGCCTGTTGCGTTGCGCAGAATGCCGCTGCCATTTCAAGCAAATAAGCCGGGCTCGCATCTTCCGCGAGCCGGAAAGGCGCCTTCAAGGTGGCGTGGAAACCGTAACGTCTGGCATCGCGGGTCAATTGCGCCAGCATGTCGGACGGTACGCCGGGAATGTACGGCTGCTCTCGGGTTTCGCCACTGACCGCATCGCGACCCAACCAAGTCGCACCTGCATCGTGCCAGGGAGAAGCAAGCGAAGGCGTGAAATACAAGGCGTAGCGCGTCATGCCCGCCCTTTACGCCGATCTGCTGCGGCTAAATATTGTCGAGAATTCATGCTGACTTGTCGTCCTTCCTGCGTCTCCCTGTCATCCCAGGACTGTTCTTTTTATTTCGACGGACTGCAGCTGCAAACGTTCTCCTGTCAGCGCGATTTTTTCACCAAGGCTGGATGCTCCTGCTTCGTGTTAGTGTTGCGGATATCACTTTGCCTATGAACCGAATCGCCGCATCATGTGTCAGCTTCTCGCAATGAACTGCAATGTCCCGACCGACATCGTGTTCAGTTTCACCGGTTTTGCCACCCGCGGTGGCGGTACCGATCACCACGCTGATGGCTGGGGCATCGCCTTTTTCGAAGGTGCTGGCGTCCGGCATTTCGTTGACTATCAAGCCGCGATCGATTCGCCGATCGCCGAGCTGATTCGCCGCGTTCCGATCAAGTCGAAGAACGTCATCGCGCATATTCGCAAGGCGACGCAAGGCCGGGTCGCCCTGGAAAACTGCCATCCCTTCGTGCGCGAGCTGTGGGGACGCTACTTCGTGTTCGCGCACAACGGCGACCTGAAGAATTTCACGCCAGTGCTGAACGGGCCGTATCGGCCGGTCGGCACGACCGACAGCGAGACGGCTTTCTGCTACATCCTGCAGGAGTTGCGCCGCCGCTTCGGCGATACCGTGCCGACGCTGACGCAGATGCGCGACGCGATCGCAGAACTGGCGACACAGATTGCGGCATATGGCACGTTCAACATGACGCTGTCTGACGGCTTCGCGATGTTCGTGCATTGCTCTACGCAACTGCACTACATCGTCCGTCAATATCCATTCTCGGAAGCGGTATTGAGCGACCGCGACATGAAGGTCGATTTTTCTGAGGTGACGACGCCGAACGACAGGGTCGCCATCATCGTCACCGAACCGCTGACAACGAATGAACGATGGACAGCTTTTGCGCCCGGCGAACTGAAAGTCTTTGTCGAAGGACAGCCGCTCGCCGCATCAGACGCATAGTAAAAAAGCCGGCATCGCCGGCTTTTTATTGCGCACTTGCCTTCACAGGTTGGGCGCCAACCAACGCTCGACTTCCTCTTTCGGCACGCGGCGGCGCGCCGCCATGTCGACGACCTGATCCTCGCCAATCTTGCCGACCACGAAGTACTTCGCTTCCGGATGCGCAAAGTAGAAGCCCGACACCGCCGCGCCCGGATACATCGCGAAGGAATCGGTCAGCTGCATGCCGATATCTTCCGCCCGCAAGACGCGGAACATATCCTTCTTCACCGTGTGCTCCGGGCAGGCCGGATAACCCGGCGCGGGGCGGATGCCGAGATACGTTTCCTTGATCAACTCTTCGTTGCTCAGGTGCTCATCCGGCACATAGCCCCACAAATCGGTGCGTACGCGCTCGTGCAAATATTCCGCAAACGCTTCTGCCAGCCGGTCGGCGAGTGACTTCAGCATGATCGACGAATAATCGTCATGCGCATCTTCGAAGCGCTTTTCATGCTTCTCGATGCCGAGACCAGCCGTTACCGCGAACATGCCGATGTAATCGGCGACACCGGAAGATTTCGGTGCAATGAAATCGGCCAGGCACTGGTTTGGACGTTGCACACCGTCGATCACCGGTTTTTCGGTCTGCTGGCGCAGGCCGTAATAAGTGAATGCGACCTGCTTGCGCGACTCGTCGGTGTAGATTTCGATGTCGTCATCATTCACTGTATTCGCGGGCAGCAGTGCAATCACGCCGTTCGCTGTCAGCCAGCGGCCGTCGATGATCTTTTTCAGCATCGCCTGCCCTTCTTCGAAAACCTTGCTTGCGGCTTCGCCGACTACTTCATCGGTCAGAATCGCCGGATATGGTCCGGCCAGATCCCAAGTCTGGAAGAACGGACCCCAGTCGATGTAGCGCGCGAGCGTCCCCAGATCGACATTCCTGAATTCACGGCGGCCGATGAACTTCGGTTTGACCGGCGTTTCCTTGCCGCTGAAAGAGAGCTTCATCTTGTTCGCGCGCGCCTGCTGCAGCGACAGCATCGGCTGTGCCTTACGGTTCGCATGCTGCTCGCGGATGCGCTCGTAATCCGACGCGATCTCGGCAACGTATTGCTCGCGCTGTTCCGGCGTCAACAGGGATTGTGCGACCGACACTGAACGTGATGCGTCCGGCACGTAGACCACCGGACCTTCGTAGTTCGGCGCAATCTTCACCGCCGTATGTGCGCGACTGGTCGTCGCGCCGCCGATCAAGAGTGGCATCCGCAATCCGCGGAAGTATTCGTCTCGTTGCATTTCCTTCGCGACGTAGGCCATTTCCTCCAGCGATGGTGTGATCAGCCCGGAGAGACCGATGATGTCCGCGTTCTCTTCCTTCGCCTTGGCGAGGATTTCCGAACACGGCACCATCACGCCCATGTTGACGACTTCGAAGTTATTGCATTGCAGGACCACCGACACGATATTCTTGCCAATGTCGTGCACGTCGCCCTTCACGGTTGCGATGACGATCTTGCCTTTCGGTTTGCTAACGACGCCCGTCTGTTCTTCGAGCAAGCGCTTTTCTTCCTCGATGAACGGAATCAGATGTGCGACCGCCTGCTTCATCACGCGCGCCGATTTCACCACCTGCGGCAGGAACATTTTCCCTTGGCCGAACAGATCGCCGACCACGTTCATGCCATCCATCAGCGGACCTTCGATCACGTGGATCGGGCGGCCGCCCTTTTCCATCACTTGCTGCCGCGCTTCCTCGGTATCCTCGACGATCCATTGCGTGATGCCGTGCACCAGCGCATGCGAAAGACGCTGCGCCACTGGCGCGTTGCGCCATTCGAGCGTCGCCTCTTCTTTTTTGTCGCCGGCCTTCAGCGAGGCGGCAAATTCGATCATGCGCTCGGTCGCATCCTCGCGACGGTTCAGCACGACGTCTTCGACACGCTCGCGCAATTCAGCCGGCAGATCGTCGTAGACGCCGACCATGCCGGCATTGACGATGCCCATCGTCATGCCGGCCTTGATCGCGTGATACAGGAACACCGTATGAATCGCCTCGCGCGCCGGATCGTTACCGCGGAAGGAAAAGGACACGTTCGACACACCGCCGCTGATCTTCGCGTACGGCAGGTTTTCCTTGATCCAGCGTACCGAGTTGATGAAGTCAACCGCGTAGTTGTTGTGCTCTTCGAT
>DATAHI010000157.1:0-11036 GCA_036263255.1 Oxalicibacterium sp.
CGCGGTGGCGCCCTGCACGAAATGCGGCTTGTGCCAGACGCGCACGCAGACCGTCTTCGGTGTCGGCGACCAGCAGGCGAAGTGGCTGTTCGTCGGTGAAGGGCCGGGGCGCAATGAGGATGCGCAGGGATTGCCCTTTGTCGGTCCGGCCGGCAAGTTGCTCGATAACATGATGGCTGCGATGGGCCTCAAGCGCGGCGTCGATACCTACATCGCCAACATCGTCAAATGCCGACCGATCGATGCCAACAGGCGTGATCGGCCGCCAGCGCCTGAGGAAGCGAATGCCTGCATGCCGTATCTGCAGCGTCAGATCGAGCTGATCAATCCAACCGTCATCGTCGCGCTCGGCAAGACGGCCGCATTATCGTTGCTACAACTCGACCCCGCGACACCCGTATCCAAGCTGCGCGGCACCGTGCATCGCTATGCGGACCGACCGCTGATCGTTACTTACCATCCGGCTTATTTGCTGCGCACCCCGGGAGATAAGCGCAAGACTTGGGCCGATTTATGCCTGGCGATGCAGACACACGATGCAGCTGGTCTGTAATCCTGAAGACAATTTCCAATCGCAGTTCCATCGCCGCTGGGGCGGTCTGCATGACCGGCACGTGCGCGCATTGGCCTGGCTGCTGACTGCGCCCGATATGCTCGATGCCTCCGCCGAACAGTGGCAAGGCCGCATTGCTAGGCTCGATGAAGGACTGCTCCGTACCGACCTCGACGGATGGTTGCATGCACTGGATGGCGAACCCGCCGCGTTGCATGCATATCTTGGCCCTCTGCCTTTCGTGCGGCTTGGCCGCTATGCGGAAAAGCTACTGGCCTTTTATCTCGCGCAGTTGGGCGTTCTGCTAGCGCACGGCGTACAGGTGCGCGAAGATCATCGCACGATAGGCGAGTTCGATTTCCTGCTCAGCTGGCGGGAGAGGCTGGTGCATTGGGAGTTTGCGACCAAGTTCTACCTGCTGGAGTCCTCCGGCAACGGGCACGATGCTGATTATTTTGTCGGCCCGAACCTGGCCGACACGCTGGGTGCGAAATTGCACAAGATTTTCGATCGGCAGCTTAAGTTGTCGGAGCACCCGGCGGCGCGCCGCCATCTGCCTGGGCCAATCGCAAATGCGCAAGCCTTGGTAAAGGGCTGGCTGTTCTATCACGAGGGCCGGCATTTCATGCGCGCCGACGGTACGTCGACATCGCATTGCCGAGGCTTCTGGCTGCCGCTGGAAGATGTGGAGCACTTGCGCGGCCAGCATTTCGCAATCCTTCCACGACTCGATTGGCTGGCGCCCGCGCAAATGACAATTGAATCGGTACTCAACAGGGAGACCTTGCGACAGACGTTGCAGAATTATTTTGCACAGGACCGGATGCCGGTCATGCTTGCAGTGTTGCAGGTGGAAGGAAACGTCGCGCGCGAAATCGAGCGGGGATTTATCGTGCCGGCCGACTGGCAGACGCGCGCGGCCTATCGCACCAAACCGTTATCGCATTAGTCCGCGAATGCCGGTCAATGGCGATGTTCGCCGATCAGCGACAGTGAATCGTGCTCGCGTTGATTCGCCGCGTGGCGGCGCATGATCAGGAACATGATGCCGGCGACGAACATGCCGAACAGCGCGATCACCAAATTGACGTTCAAGTCCAGCTTCACCATCAATGCATAGAGCATCAGCATGGTCAGAACGGACAGGTTCTCGTTGAAATTCTGCACCGCAATGGAATGGCCGGCGCTCATCAGGATGTGGCCGCGGTGCTGCAGCAAGGCGTTCATCGGCACCACGAAGTAGCCGGAGAGTGCGCCAATGATGACCAGCAGCACGTAGGCAATCCAGGGCGTATGCACGAGCGTCATCAGCATCACCACAACGCCCATCACGATGCCGAGCGGCATGACCGAGAGTGACTTGCGCAAGGGAACGAAACGGGCGGCAGCTACGGCCCCAAGCGCAACGCCGACGGCGACCACGCCCTGCAAAATGGCAGCCTTGTCGAGAGGCATGTGCAGTGAGCTTTCTGCCCATTTCAACACGATGAACTGCAGCGTCGCGCCGGCGCCCCAGAACAACGTCGTCACCGCCAGCGAAATCTGACCGAGCCTGTCTTTCCACAGCGTCACGAAGCAGCCGGCGAAGTCGCCCAGCAAGCGGACCGGATTGCGTTCCTGATGCGGGTAATGCGCGCCGGTATCGGGAATCTTGAGATTGAAGAGTGCGGCAATCACGTAGGCAAGACCAATGATGCATACCGCAGCTTCGGTCGGCGTATCGATGCCAAAATCGATGACCGGGAAATCGAAAGCCAGCAACGAGGAGGAAATTTTGGGATTGATCAGTGCGCCGCCAATCACCGTGCCGAGAATGATGGAAGCGACCGTCAAACCCTCGATCCAGCCGTTTGCGGCAACGAGTTTTTCCGGTGGCAGCAATTCGGTGAGGATGCCGTACTTGGCCGGCGAATATGCCGCCGCGCCGAAGCCGACCACTGCATAGGCAAGCAAGGGATGCACGCTGAAGAACATCATTGCGCAGCCGGCAATCTTGATCATATTGGTGATGAACATCACCCGACCCTTGGGCAATGCATCGGCAAAGGCGCCGACAAAGGCGGCCAGCAATACATAGGACAGCACAAAGAACAGTTTCAGCAAAGGCGTCATCCAGTCGGGTGACTTCATTACCGTCAGCAGGGCGATGGCCGCAATCAGCAGGGCGTTGTCGGCAAGCGAGGAAAAAAACTGCGCCGCCATGATGGTGTAAAAGCCGCGATTCATTCGCAATAGTCTGTTCTACTGTATCTCCGGCATGCTTTATACCATGAAACCAGTAGGTCCTTTTCTGAAAACGGATCAATTGCCGTCTGTATACAGATGCCTCCGGTAAAATAGGCGATCGTTTTCATTCGCATCCTATTCCCCGCAGCATGCCCAGACCCTTAGTTGCCACCATCGATATCGCCGCCCTGCGTCATAACCTGCATATTGCAAAGCAGCATGCGCCAAAGGCGAAGGCGTGGGCGGTAGTCAAGGCGAACGCCTATGGTCATGGTCTGGAGCGCGGCATGCGCGGCTTTGCCGAAGCGGACGGGCTCGCGATGATTGAGCCCGAAGCGGCAGCGAACCTGCGCGAGCTCGGCTGGAGCAAGAGACTGCTCTTACTTGAGGGCGTGTTCGACATGCAGGATCTCGCGCTCGCCGTCCAGCATCGTGTGGATCTCGTCGTGCATAACAAAGAGCAGCTCGCCATGATCGAGAGTTCACCGATTGCAGGGTCGCTTGATGTTTGGCTTAAGGTTAACAGCGGCATGAACCGGCTTGGTTTCGTGCCATCCGCTTGCCGCGGCGTGTACGAGCGCCTGCGTGCACTCCCACAGGTTCGCAGCATCGCGTTCATGACGCATTTCGCGAATGCCGACCAGCCCGATCATCCCGGCTTGCCATTGAATGAACAGTTGCGGCGCTTTTCTCAGGCGACGGAAAATCTGTCCGGTGAACGGACGCTCTCCAATTCCGCGGCCGACCTGCTGCATCCTGGTTGTGCAGCGGACTGGGTGCGTCCCGGCGTGATGCTCTACGGCAGTTCGCCAAGCAATGTGTCGGCGCGCAATTTCGATCTGCGACCGGCGATGCAGTTGGAAAGCGAAATCATCGGCGTGCAGCACATCGCAGCCGGTGAATCGGTCGGCTACGGCAGCCAGTTCATTGCCGAACATCCGATGACAATCGGCATCGTCGCGTGCGGCTATGCGGATGGCTATCCGCGCCACGCGCCCACTGGCACGCCGCTGGCAGTCGACGGTGTGAGGACGCGCGTGTTAGGGCGAGTGTCGATGGACATGATGTCCGTCGATTTGACGCCAGTGGCGAATGCGCGTGTCGGCAGCAAGGTCGAATTGTGGGGCAGCACGGTGCCGATCGACGAGGTTGCGCACGCAGCAGGCACGCTCGGCTATGAGCTGATGTGTGCCGTCGCGCCGCGCGTGAAGATCATCGAACGCTGAGTAAAGAACATCGAGATGGCAAAGGCGAAAACAAATTACAGCTGCACCGAATGCGGCGGCATCAGCAGCAAATGGAGCGGCCAGTGCCCATCCTGCCATGCCTGGAACACGATGGTGGAAACGGTGATCGAGTCCGGTGCCAACCGCTACTCCAGTCAGCCTCAGGGACTGGCGCAGACTGCGCCGGTACGCAGCCTGGCGGAAATCGAGGCGATCGATGTGCCGCGATTCGGCACCGGCGTGGAAGAATTCGATCGCGTGCTCGGCGGCGGCCTCGTGGCCGGTGGCGTAGTGTTGATCGGCGGCGATCCGGGCATCGGAAAATCGACCTTGCTGCTGCAGGCACTCGCAAATCTGTCAAAACTGAAGAAAGTGCTCTACGTCAGCGGCGAGGAGTCCGGCGCGCAGATTGCTCTTCGCGCGCGACGTTTGTCGGTGGATGGCAAGGACCTGCAGCTGCAGGCCGAAATCCAGCTGGAAAAAATTCTGGGTACGCTGGCTGAGCACAAGCCCGACGTTGCTGTCATCGATTCGATCCAGACCATTTATTCCGACGCGCTCAGCTCGGCGCCCGGATCGGTTGCGCAAGTACGCGAATGTGCGGCGCAATTGACACGCATCGCAAAGCAGACCGGCATCACGATCATCATGGTCGGCCACGTGACGAAGGAAGGTTCGCTGGCGGGCCCGCGTGTGCTCGAACATATCGTCGATACGGTCCTGTATTTCGAAGGCGACACGCACTCCAGCTTTCGGCTGGTGCGCGCGATCAAGAACCGTTTCGGCGCGGTCAATGAACTCGGTGTGTTCGCGATGACGGAGAAGGGCTTGAAGGGTGTGTCGAATCCTTCGGCCTTATTCCTGTCCCAGCACGACAATCCTGTGCCGGGCTCCTGCGTGATGGTGACGCAGGAAGGCACGCGACCTTTGCTAGTGGAGATTCAGGCGCTGGTCGATTCTTCGCACGTACCGAATGCGCGGCGACTGTCGGTCGGCCTGGAACAGAATCGTCTGGCGATGCTGCTTGCAGTATTGCACCGGCATGCAGGCATTGCGGCGTTCGATCAGGACGTATTCATCAATGCGGTCGGCGGTGTGAAGATCAGTGAACCCGCTGCCGATCTCGCGGTGCTGCTGTCCATTCATTCATCGATGCGCAGCAAGCCGCTTCCGCGCGGGCTGGTCGTCTTTGGCGAGGTTGGACTGGCCGGTGAAATTCGTCCCGCGCCGCGCGGGCAGGAGCGATTGCGCGAAGCGGCGAAGCTGGGTTTCTCGCTGGCCTTGATTCCAAAATCGAATGCACCCAAGCAGAAAATCGAAGGTTTGACGGTGATCGGTGTCGAGCGCATCGACGAGGCGCTGAACCGCATTCGCGAGCACGAATAGTCCGTCTATTCGTCGAGTTGTGCATCAAGCAGCGCGGCAGCTCGCACGCCGCTACGTACTGCGGATTCCAGCGTGGCCGGATAGTCGCTTGCGAGATAATCCCCCGCCAGCACCAATCCTTTCCATAGCGTCGATTCGGCCGGCCGCTGCAAGTCCGGCGTGCAGGAAAAGGTCGCACGCTTTTCGGTGATGACCTGTGTCCACCGCGGTGTGCGTAATTCCGGCATGGCGAACGCTCGCGCCAGCTGTGCCGCGACCAATGACGCCAGCTCTTCCTTCTCTCGTTCGATCGCGTGTGTCGAAGCGCTGATTACCACGGCAAGCAATCCCGCGCTGCCGTCGAGCTGCCCTCGATCGAAGACAAACTGGCCCCAGCTATTGGCGGCAGGATCGTCGAGCAGCGCGAGAAAGGGCGCAGGGAGCTTCAACTCTTCGCCGTACTGCAGATAACAAGTCGTGATGGGTTCATGGTCGAATGTTGGCACTACCGTGTCTTGCGTGATTTCTGCAAGCAATTCGTTGACTTGCGACGCGGGCGTTGCAACAACGACGCCGTCGAACATCGGCAATGCGTCGGTCGTATTGGAAACAAGTCGCCATTTCCCGTCTGCGGATGTGATACGTCTGATTGCGATGCCGGTCAGCGTTTCACCTCCGCAATGTGCGACGAAGTTTGCCGCCGCTTGCGGAAGCAGAGCCGTCAGATCGGTACGCGGAATCAGCATGTCGGAAGCCGAGCGGCTCGCACCGAGACTGTCGCGCAGTACATTGAGGAAAATACGTGCTGACGCGCGTTCCGGCGGCGTATTCAGTGCCGCGATGCAGAGCGGCGCCCACATCAGGCGGACCAGTCTTTCCGTCTGTTCGTGATTGTGCAGCAGGGTCTCGACGCTGCAGTCGGTGTCGAGCCGCCAATCCATCCACCGGGCGGCGCTGGTAAAGCGCAGCAGCGCGATCTTGTCTTTTTTCGTCAGTCCTTTCGCACGCCACAAGCCGAACGCCACATGCCAGGGCGCGGGCAAGCGCGGCACGACGAAATTCATGCCTTCTTCCGCAGAGGAGTAACGCATTTGCAAGGGCAAGCGCAGCAGGGCTTGTTGCGTGTCGACGCCGGTCTTGTGCATCAAGCGCAGACATTCCGTGTATGCGCCGAGCAGGATGTGCTGGCCGTTGTCTAGGGAGCGGCCATCGAGCGCGACCGCACGTGCCCGGCCGCCGAGCGTGCGAGCGGATTCGATCAATGTGACGCGATGGCCGGCATCTGCTAGTTCCACTGCCGCGGCGCAGCCGGCCCAGCCGGCGCCGATTACGGCGATATGGCGCGGTGCTGGCATGCCGTCAGAATGCAGGACGGCCACGCACGTAGGTGATCCATGCGAGCCATAGCTTGCGCAGCGGCGTCAGGGAAATCCGTTGCTTCAGTACGTGAAAACCATCGCGCTCGATTTCTTCCAGCAGCGCATGATAGATAGAGGCCATGATCAGGCCGGGCCGCTGCGCACGACGGTCGGCATGGGGCAACGCGGCGAGCGCTTCGCGATAAAGGCCTTGCGCACGCGCTGCCTGAAATTGCATCAGCTTTTCAAAGGCTTCGCTATGTACGCTGTTCAGGATGTCGGCTGCCTTCACGCCGAATTGTTGCAGCTCGTTGACCGGCAGATAGATGCGGCCCTTGCGCGCGTCTTCGCCGACGTCGCGGATGATGTTGGTCAGCTGAAAGGCGAGACCGAGCTTTTCTGCGTACTCCAGCGTCTTCTCGTCGGTCATGCCAAAGATGCGGGCGGACAGGATGCCGACTACACCCGCCACATGCCAGCAATATTTCTGCAGGCCCGCGAAATCCAGATAACGCGTTTGGTCCAGATCCATTTCCATGCCGTCGACAATGGCTAGCAGATACTTGCCGTCCAGCCCATATGTTGCCAAATGTGGCTGCAGCGCCTTGGCGACCGGATGACTAGGCGTGCCGTTAAGCATCGCACCGATCTCCTGACGCCACCAGTTCAGCTTGTTGCGCGCGACCGAAACGTCCGTGCACTCGTCCACCGTGTCGTCGACTTCACGACAGAAGGCGTACAGCGCAGTGATCGCGCGGCGGCGTTCCGGTTCGAGGAATAGAAAGCTGTAATAAAAACTGGAACCGCTTTGAGCGGCTTTCTGCTGGCAGTATTCGTCGGGGGACATGGAATAGGGCGGCTGGCGCTGAAAGAAGCCGCTATGCTAGCCGACAATGCTGCGCCGAACAAACGTGTTTATCAGCGCATGCGCAAAGCGCGCCACAGCATGCGCAGATAATCGCGCTTCGTCAGTGTGGGGCGATGCCGGAAAACATCGTAGCCAGCACCTTCGATGCGTTCGAGGATGCGCAGCCCGCCCTGGACGACCAGGCGCAATTCCCAGCCGATGCGACCAGGCAGCATCAATGCCAGCGGCGCGCCTTGCAGCATCAGCGATCGTGCGCGGGCAACTTCGAACGCCATCAGCGTCTGCCAATTCGCATCCGCAATTTCTCCCTCAATATGCCGCTCGCCGACGTGAAACTGCCGCAGGTCCGCCTGCGGCAGATAGACGCGTTCCTTCCGCCAGTCGATCGTGATGTCCTGCCAGAAATTGATCAACTGCAGCGCACTGCAGATGGCGTCCGACATGCGCAATTTCTCGGCGTCTGCCACGCCGTACAAATGCAGCATCAGAACCCCGACAGGATTGGCGGAGCGCCGGCAGTAATCAAGCAATTGTTCGATGGTTTCGTAGCGCTTCGTCACCACATCCTGCGCAAAAGCGGACAGCAGATCGCGGAACGGTTGCAAAGGCAGGTCGTAGTTGGCGATGACGAGCGCCAGACGGAGGAACAATGGAGTTTGTATGCGGCTGCCGGTAGCAATGCGGTCCAATTCTTCTTCATACGCCGCAAGTGCGCCCAGCCGTTGCTCGGGTGGCGCGTCGCCCTCGTCGGCCAGATCGTCCGCACTGCGGGCGAACGCATAGATTGCCTCCACTGCCGGCCGCAGACGAGCAGGCAGCAGTACGGACGCGACCGGAAAATTTTCGTAGTGATCGACTGACATGAGGAAACGAGGCAGCGCGGGATTGCGGCGCCATATTAAATGAAGCGGCGCCTGCAAGGGCAAGCGAAGCTTAGGCACGTCAAAAATCATGGCAGGAGGCGCAAAATCCAGTAAAATTCCGGGTTGAAGTTGAAAAGCCGGTAACAAAGGCAGTGCAGGGCGACTCACATTCACTTCGTGGTCGCCCTTTGCTTTTGTGCGGCGCATCCTATCCTGCGAGGATGGCGAAATTGGTAGACGCACCAGGTTTAGGTCCTGACGCCAGCAATGGTGTGGGGGTTCGAGTCCCCCTCCTCGCACCACAGCATTCTTAATTTTTTGGACGATTCACATGGCAACTGCAGTCGAAACCCTCGAAAAACTCGAACGCCGCATCACGATCACTCTCCCTGTCGCCGACGTGCAGGCCGAGGTGGAGAAGCGCCTGAAGGTTCGCGCACGCACCGCGAAGGCGCCGGGCTTCCGCCCAGGCAAGGTTCCGATGAAAATGGTTGCGCAACAATACGGTTACCAGGTCGAGAATGAAGTGCTGAACGACAAGGTCGGCCGCGCTTTCAGCGAAGCAGCCAGCGAGAACAACCTGCGCGTCGCCGGTTATCCGCGAATCGAGCCGAAGAGCGACGGCGTTGCCGAGGGCACGATCGCGTTCAATGCGACGTTTGAAGTCTATCCGGAAGTGAAGTTGGGTGATCTGTCGAATGCGGAAATCGAGAAGGCGACTGCAGAAGTCAGCGATGCCGAAATCGACAAGACCATCGACATCTTGCGCAAGCAGCGTGTGCACTACCACGTCAAAGGCGAACAAAGCGCGCACGGCGACGGCGGTTCGGACCTGACCGCGAAGAACGGTGATCGCGTCACGATCGACTTCGTCGGCACCATCGACGGCGTGGAATTCCAGGGTGGCAAGGCGGAAGACTATGCGTTCGTCTTGGGCGAAGGCCGCATGCTGGCCGAATTCGAGAACGGCACGCTGGGCCTGAAGGTCGGCGAATCGCGTACCTTCCCGCTGGTCTTTCCTGAGGATTATCACGGCAAGGACGTTGCCGGCAAAACCGCGCAGTTCACCGTCACTCTGAAACAGATCGAGTGGGCGCACATGCCGGAAGTCGACGCTGAATTTGCCAAGTCGCTCGGTATTGCCGACGGTGATCTGGGCAAGATGCGCGAAGACATCCGCAACAATCTCGAACGTGAAGTGAAAAACCGCCTGAAAGCGAAGGTCAAGGATAGCGTGATGGACGCGCTGCTGAAGCTGGCCGAGCTGGACGTGCCGAAAGCGTTGATCGATCAGGAAGTGGAACGTCTAGCGGAAATGACGCGCCAGGACATGGCGCAGCGCGGCATGAATGTGAAGGACATGCCGTTCCCGCCGGAGCTGTTTGCTGCGCAGGCGGATCGTCGCGTGCGTCTGGGCCTGATCCTGGCGGATCTGGTCAAGACTAACGAACTGCAAGCTAAGCCCGACCAAGTCAGCGCGCAAGTCGAAGAGTTCGCGCAGAGCTACGAAGACCCGCAACAGGTTATCAAGTATTATTTCAGCGATCGTAATCGTCTGGCCGAAATCGAAGCCCTTGTATTGGAAGAAAACGTCGTCAATTACGTTCTGGGCAAAGCGAAGGTAGCCGAGAAGCCGGTTGCGTTCGATGAGCTGATGGGTAACAACGCACAAGGCTAATCGGTTGGGGAAAGAGTACTGCTGCGCTGAACTCTTTCCCGCAAAGCGATAAGATTGGGATCGAGTGCGCTGCGCTTAGCCATGACCCCAACTGATCAAAGACAAAAGGAACTCGCATGACCACAAGCATGATTCGTACTTCCGCACTCGATACCGATATGCTCGGCATGGTGCCGATGGTGATCGAGCAGAGCGGCCGCGGCGAGCGCGCGTACGATATTTATTCGCGCCTGCTGAAGGAGCGCGTGATTTTCCTGGTGGGCCCGGTCAACGACCATTCGGCCAACCTGATCGTCGCGCAGATGCTGTTCCTGGAAAGCGAAAATCCGGACAAGGACATTTCGTTGTACATCAACTCGCCGGGCGGTTCGGTGTCGGCCGGCATGGCGATTTATGACACGATGCAGTTCATCAAGCCGAATGTGTCGACCTTGTGTACCGGTCTGGCCGCGTCGATGGGTGCTTTCCTGCTGGCTGCCGGCGAGAAGGGCAAACGCTTTTCGCTGCCGAATTCCCGCATCATGATTCACCAGCCGCTGGGCGGCGCACAGGGCCAAGCCTCGGACATCGAAATTCAGGCACGTGAAATTCTGTATCTGCGTGAACGTTTGAACGCGATTCTTGCCGAACGGACCGGAAAGTCCATTGACGAAATCGCCCGCGATACCGATCGCGATAATTTCATGTCGGCCGATGCCGCAGTCGCCTATGGCATGATTGACAAGGTCCTGACGAGCCGGGAATGATTTGAAGCAACAAATCATTGCCAAGGCGCCCGGGCTTTGTTCCGGGCGTTTTGCTTTTGGCGGCGTGCTGTTGGCAAATTGCCATGGAGCAGGCGTGACGAATTGTGGATTCGCAGGTAATATCAATCCACACCACTAATAGACAAGCACCAT
>DATAHI010000158.1:0-8644 GCA_036263255.1 Oxalicibacterium sp.
TCGTATCCCTGAGGTCAAAAATAACGGCTGTGCCGATGTAATAAGAACAACGTCTGGCCTTGCACAAAATCGGAGCCAATTATAGATAAGCGCCTGTGCTTGGGCAAACATGGAATTGTGTCGTGTTGCTTCTGCGACGGCAGCCTGTCGAAGAAGCAAAAATCACGGTCACAACAGGTAACCGCGTCATTGCGGTTGGCGTCGTGGCTCGCGCGGGTCCGCATTGTAGGCAACGCCGGAGATGAACGCCATCCCACAAATATGGAAAAGCACGACCGGCAGAATCGCCGAAAGGACTGCGCCGGACTCGGGGACGCGAATTGCGCACAGTCGCTTCACTGTGATCTCCGTCCGAACCAATAAAAAAGCCGACCTCACGGTCGGCTTCTTTTTGTTCGCGTACGTCTGATCAGAAGTTCTCGACGATCGCTTTCATCTGCGGACGGTCAACCGGTGCAGCAAGGTTCGACGGGGTCAGCATGAACATGTAGCTCTGATTAACCCACTTGCCGCCGGACCAGTAGGCCACGCCCATCCATACGTCGCGGTTGGCACCGATGTACTTGGTCAGTGCATCGCCTTCTGCCAGACAGGTGGCGTTGTTGGCCCAGCCGGTTTCGCCCAGGAAGAGCTTCACCTTGTTGGCCCGTGCCCAGGCAGAGATGCCGTCCAGCGCACGTGCGGCCTTGCCGGTCGAGCAGGTGTCATGCGTGCCGGATGAATCCGAGTCCAGGTACTGATGCACCTCGAAGGCGATCGCACCGCCGGTGCGGTAGCCGGCCCATTGCGCCGCATTACCGCTCTTTTCCCATGCCCATGCTGCCGTCCAATTGGTGCCTGGGATCAGGATCAGCTGCTTTGCACCGGCCTTGCGGATACCGTAGATCGCGTAGTCGGCTGCGGCTTTCCATTCCGCTGCCGTCTGCACGTGCGGCTCGTTCATGATGCCGAAAATGACGTTTGGATAACTTTGGAACGCCAGCGCCACGCGCTTCCAGAAATTGCCCAGTTGCGAGGTCGGTATGCCGCCCTTGGTGCCTACCTGTTTGATGCTCTTGCTGACCGAGTCGTATTTCGTACCGTAGTCATGCGGATCGAGGATCACGTACATCTGCTTGCTGGCCGCATAGTCCACCACCGCGCGGATGCGCGACAGTTCAGCGGCATTCAGGTCGCCGTTGTTGACCGGCTGCAGGCGCGGGCCGGAAAAAGGCAGGCGAATGGCATTGAAACCCTTGCTCTTGTAGTAGTCAATTTCCGCGTAGTTCGGATAGGTGTAGTCGATATTTATCTTGGCCGCGATGTTGCTCGACTTGTATTCGGCGCCCGAAAGATTGATCGCCTTGAGCTTCATCGAAGGGTTGGACATGGGAAGCGGTGCGATGGTGGCATGCGCGCCGGCAGCGATCGCCAAGCCCGTGGCGAAAGTTGCAAGATAGCGTCTGAAATGATTAAAAGTGTTCAAAATAGTACCTTTTTACAAGAAGATGCACGCAAATGGTGGGGGACGTGCTGGAGCTATTTTATGCGTTCATTTCCGTACGGATACATTGCGCGAAAACTTTTTTTACGATTTGTTCCCGTGTGGATACATTTTTTTGTACTTGTGGCAAAGACCGATTACAAAAGCACATGCAAAGTTATTTGCACTGCATGCAAGCGAAACAATTCATGAATGAATTGTTCACGGCATGTGTAGCGTTTTTGGCTTTTAGCGGAAAAGTTGTGGTGAAAATCCGACGTGAACCGCGCGCTATCGGGAAACGCGCGTCGGATTCTCAAGGGCAGGCAGGAGGGAAGGAATGCAGCGATGCTTCAGGCAAGCCGGTACCGCTGCAGAAGACAACCGACTCATGCGTTGAATCGAGATATGCGGTGTGCTTCTCTCAGGTAAACGGTACGCGAAAGCGCAAGGCACCGACCACGCGCCAGAACAGCGCACAGGGAGGAATGAGCGCGGACGTGATGATCATTTCGCCGACATGCGACATTGTCCTAGACGTTCCCTGCAGACGCCGCATGCAAAAGCGCGCCGTCATATAGAGCCAGCCCAGGAACGCCGCCACTGCGATCGGTACGTATCCGATGGCAATGCCGATCGGCGTGGCGACCAGCATCGCGACAATGCCGTAGTAATCCCAGCGGGGACGTGCGCGGATCCTCTCCCTGTATAGCTGGGGATGCTTCTTGTACAGCAAGGCATCGAACAGAATCTTCTTCTGCTGCAGGATGCTGACGCCCCAGCGCGCTGGCCGCACCGGATGCACGACGACAGCCTGCGGCGCATCGACGATGCTCACACCCAGCTCCAGCAAACGGAAATACAGATCGCTATCCTCGCGCCAGGCCATGCGGAAGCGCTCGTCGAATCCGCCAAGTTTCTCCAGCACGGTTTTACGGCAGAAGCAATTGGCGGTAACGAAGTCCGCTGTCTCCAACTGCTTAGCATCGCGCTCGTAGTCGGTTGGTGTGCCATCCAATGGCATCACGATGCGCCCGCGCAGCACCTCGCCCTTCGTATCCAGTGCGGCAAGACCCTGCTGCAGCCACTGCGCGTCGGGTACCGTATCGTCGTCGGTAAACGCAATGAGGTCGCTGCGAGCCGCGCGCCAGCCGCGATTGCGTGCGGCAGCGGGACCATGTGGTCCGGGATTGGGAAGATAGACCAGTGCCGGGCCGTCCGGCGAGGTCCAGCGCCGCCACGATGCCACGATTTCTTCGGTCTGCGGACTCGGCCTGTCATCGACGACCACGATCTCATACTGCAACGCAGGGAGCGTCTGGTAACAAAGCGCGCGCAAACAGCGATTCAAGAGTTCGGGCCGGCCGCAGGTCGGCACCACGACGGAAACGGCAAGATCGTCCATAGCTTCCTCTATCGGTTGTCGCTGATCGCGCGGTAACGCCCCCCGTATGGGCAGCGCGTGACAGTTCGATTGCCGACTTACTGTCGAGTTCCGGAGCACGTCACGCTGAACTTTGACTGCGGCGTTCGGTCTGGATTGAAAAGGAGAACACACAATGAAAATATTCCTCTGGATCATCGGCATCATTTTCCTAATCGGCCTGCTCGTCGTGACCGGCTTCTTCAAGCTCATCTTTTGATGCGCTATTTCGAGGACGGCCCATTGCGGCAAGGCGATGTCGCCTTGCCGCAATATGTTCAGATCGAACCGGTCGGTCAATGCAACCTGCGCTGCAAGATGTGTCCGGTGCAGTTCCGCAGCGATGGGCCGCCTGGGCCATCTGCCTTCATGCCCTTCGAGCGCTTCTGCAGTCTGATCGATCAGTTCGAGACCGTGAAGGAGCTGCATCTGCAAGGCCTGGGTGAACCGCTGCTGCACCCGCGCTTCTTCGACATGGTGCGGTATGCCAGCGAGCGTGGCATACGCGTGTCCACCAACACCAACATGACCGTCATGACGGCAGACCATGCGAAACGATGCATTGCCAGCGGCCTGCATACGATGCACGTTTCGCTCGATGGCGCCAGCGCCGCGTCCTACGAAGCCATACGCGTGCGCGCCCGCTTCGACAAAGTGCTGCGCAACCTGCGTCGGCTAATGGCGGCCCGCGCATCGGCAGCAAGCGAACTGCCGCACGTCGGACTGGTCGCCGTCGCGATGCGGCAGAACGTCGACGAACTGCCGCAGCTGGTGCGTCTCGCGCATGCGGAGGGCATCGCCAGCGTATCGGTGCAGCACCTGTGCCATGACTTTGGAGAGGAAAGCCTGCCTGAACGTTATCGTCCGATGCGCCGCTTCATCGACGGGCAGACATTGCTGAACGAGGACCGCGCAAGAATCGAAACGATCTTCCACGCCGCACGCGAAGAGGCGGAAAAGCTTGGCATCGCGCTACGCCTGCCTCGGCTGGAACCGCGTCAGCATGCGGCCAATGTGCCAGGACCGCAGCGCTGCGACTGGCCGTGGCGCGGTGCGTACATCAGTTACGACGGCAAAGCCATGCCCTGCTGCATGGTTGCCACACCGGATCGCATTCACTTCGGCGACATGACGCAGGAAGGCGTCGCGAAGATATGGAACAACGCCGCATACAAGGACTTCCGCAACCAGCTCTCTTCCGCAACGCCGCCGGCGGTCTGCCGCAGCTGCGCCGTCTATACAGGAACCTTCTGACAGGCTTTGTACGTTCAGCCATGCAGCCGGCGATACTGCAGCACCACATCGCGCGGTACCACGCGACGCCGGCGCAAGGCCCACGGCAATCCACCCAGCGCGACTCGCAATCCGGACCACATCACGCCATCGCGGCCCGCATCGCGCAACAAGCGCAAGCTTTCCCGCAAAGCGAGCGCGAACGGCAGGCGCATCCAGCAAATCCACAATGCATTGCGCAGCAGGCATCGCTTGCGCGTCACACTATCGCGCAGTGACGATGGATGATGATGCACGGTCAGCTCCGGCACATAGGCGATCCGCCATCCCCGTGCAACAAGATCCAGCGCCAGCAATCCCTCTTCACCGCCGATGAAGAAACGCGGCTCGTAGCCGCCCGCTTCCAGGAAAGCAGCGCGTCGCATCACCGAGGCACCTGCAAGAAAACCAAGCAGTGCCGGCCCCGGCAACCCTTGAGCAGGTAAAGGGCTGGCCGCCATCGCGGTGCACGTCGGATCTTCTCGTTCCTCTTCTCCCACCAGCACGCGCGCGCACAGTACGGCAACATCCGGATGGTTTTCCATCAGCGCCACCGCCCTTTCGAGCGAACCATCGGCCCACCAGGTGTCGTCGTCGCTGAAGGCGATATAGTCGGTATCGACTGCAGCTGCGCCGGCGTTGCGCGCTGCGGCGCCGATATTGGCAGGCAGACTGAGCAAGCCGACCTGCGGAAAACGTGCGCGCAACATTTGCGCCGTGCCATCGCTCGATGCATTGTCGACCACCACAATGCGTGGCACAGACGCTGCAAACAGCATGCGTTCCAACGTGCGCTGCAATTCGGCTGCGCGGTTATATGTCAGGATCACCACCGTGATGTGCTGCATGGCAGACGCGACTGCGAGTGTCGCTTCATTTGCGGCTTCATTTGCAACTTCATTTGCCGCATCATTTTTCACTTCATGCACATCTTGCTGCATGCCTGCGCGCACCGCATCATTCATTTTCATCGCCGTACCGCGGCCCCTTCTTCCAGAATCCAATAGCGCTCGGGAAGAAATGCATCGGCATGACCGTTCGCCGCTGCATTCAAGCCACGCAGTTGACTGGCGTAGCAGGCAATCGCGCGCTTCTTCAACGAGAAGAATGCCTCATCGCGCGTGCAATCCATCGGCGTCACGTGCACGCCGGCCTGACAGAGCTCGGCCATGCGCTGCTGTAGCAGACCAGGAATGCGCCGGTACAAAGCATCCTCGTACAGCATCCATCGTCTTCTCGGATGGCGCTGTCTCACCTCGAGCAAGGCCTGGTGCAGCAGAATATGGTCGGAATGGAAGAGACCGGCCGGCATCAGCACGACATCGGCGGTGCTTGGCTTCAATACCTGGTCCAGCCTGTCGACCAGCGCTTGCTGCGTGGGCGTCGCCTGATATTGACTGTCGAAGAAATCCAAACGCACAGGACGTGCCGATAACAGGGACAGCGCCGCATCGTCTTCTTGCACGCGAGCGGCGATCGACTGCTGCGCATTCTGGAACCCGCAAGCAGCGTCCCAGTCGGTCACTCCCGGATAGCCTTCGGGCGCTGCGGAAAAAACCGTGAGCACTTCGGCGCCGGGATGCCGTGCGATCAGTTCGCCGCAAGACAGAACCGCGTCGTCGAAATGCGGCGAAAACACCAGCAGCCTGTCCCGCGCGCGCAGGGTACGTAGCGCACCGCCTTTCATGGTTCCTTCGCTTCTTGCGGATTGGGCAGGATCGAGGGGCCGCCAGATGCCTGTTCGTTTTTCAGCACGGTGATCTGCCCATCCGGCTCGAGATAAGCGCGCCGCACTTGCGCCAGATTCTCGACCTCGTGTTGGCGCAGCATCTGATTGAGTTCTTCATCCGTGATCAATTGCCGCCGCAGATTGGCCTGTTGCTTCACGCCATCCTTCACCACGCAAATCGGATGCGGCAACACGAGGCGGCGCATCAGCTTGAAACGGTAACTCAGAAAATTGAGAAGCGCGTCCCACCCGATGATGGTGCCGATCAGCACAAAGGCATCCGGCACCGATTTGTAGTCGCTCGACATGCCGTTTTGCGCGGCATCGGCAATGACGACCAGCACCAGCACGTCCGGCACGCTGAGCGAACCGGTATCGCGCCGCACCACGAAACGGAAGAGGCAGAACAAGAACAGATAGACCAGCGTTCCGCGAATCATCAGCTCCCATGGCGAAATGGTGAAAGAAAACAGTTCCGACCAGTCGATATCGGGCATCGCTTCTTGCTCCATTGTTCCCATGCAGGAAAGTCGTGCTTAGTTTCCGGCTTCATGTTTCCCGATTGGATGAAAGCTGTTGTGCTTGGTTCCTGCATGCAAGCGAGATTACCGAGAAACAAGTTCATCCGTGCATAGCGAACCGCGCTGAACTTTTCGGCTTTCACCAGTCTGAACTAGCGCAGGCTCGGCAGTCCTAATTTCCTTTTCATGCCTGCGGGAATGTCGTTCATCACAGGAGGCTGCATGTATACACTGGGAATCAACGCTGCGTTTCACGACTGCGCCGCATGTCTGATCAAGGATGGCGTGGTCATCGCCGCTGCGGAAGAAGAACGCTTTACCCGTATCAAGCACGGCAAGCGACCTCTTCCCTTCACGGTGTGGCAGCTTCCCTATCTCGCGATCGACTATTGCCTGCAACAGGCCGGTATCGAATTGGCAGATGTCGACCATGTCGCCTATTCCTACGATCCTTCCCTGCAACTGGGCGAACACGGTCGACAGCAAACCATCGCTCTGCCCCTCGAACCATCGGCCAGTCCGACCGACTGGGAGTCGCCGTGGCAACCGCTTGCCTTGTCTTACGTGGTCAATGCGCCGCGGCAATTAGCGAGCGGCGCGCCGCATCACTTGAAGAAGCGATTCCGCAATGTCACCGCCAGCGGCCCCTATCAATGGCATTTCGTCGAACATCATCTTGCGCATGAAGCCAGCGCCTTTCTCGCTGCACCCTTTGATGAATGCGCAGTGCTGACGATCGACGGCCGCGGCGAGCGCGCGACGACCAGCTACGGCATCTTCCGCAACGGCGAATACCGCCGCATCAAGCAGATCGATTACCCGCAATCTCTGGGCCTGCTGTACGAAGAGATTACCGATCATCTCGGCTTCCTCCGCTCATCCGACGAATACAAGGTGATGGCGCTCGCCTCCTACGGCAAGCCGACCTTCCTGCCGCAGCTGCGCGACATCGTGCAATACAAGGGAAATGGCGAATATTCGGTCGCCAAGGTGAACTGGGCGGACATCTTCGGTCCCGCACGCGAACGCGGCGGCCCGACAGAACAGATCCACATCGACATTGCGCATTCGCTGCAGGCGGTGCTCGAAGAGACGGTCATGAAGATGGCGCAGTGGCTGCATGAGGAAACCGGCGCAGAGAATCTTGCGATGGCCGGCGGCGTGGCGCTGAATTGCGTGATGAATGCCAGACTGCGCGATCGCAGCCCGTTCAAGCGCGTGTGGGTACAGCCGGCCGCGGGCGACTCGGGTACCGCGCTCGGTGCCGCGCTTTGGACAGATCTCGAACAGCGCGGCGACCGCACCCGTCGCTGGCAAATGGACCACGTCTTTCTCGGTCCCGGTTATGACGATGCTGCAATCGAACAGCTGCTGCGCGAAGCGCGCCTGCCCTATCGCCGCGTGTCGAACATCGCGCAGGCCACGGCAGAACTGCTGGCGCAGAACAAGGTGGTCGGCTGGTTCCAGGGGCGCATGGAGTACGGTCCGCGCTCCCTGGGCGCACGTTCCATTCTCGCCTCACCGATCGATCCCGACATGCAAAGCCATTTGAACCAGATCAAGGACCGCGAAGACTTCCGTCCCGTGGCGCCCGTCGTGCTGGAAGAAGAAGCGAGCGAATGGTTTGTCAACGGTGGCGTATCGCCCTTCATGTTGTTCATCTACGACGTGCGGCCCGACAAGGCAGACCGTATTCCCGCCGTGCGGCATGTGGATGGCACCGCACGCGTGCAAACGATCAACGGCAGCCAGCATCCGCGGTACTACGAACTGCTGAAAGCCTTCCATGCACGCACCGGCGTGCCGGTGCTGGTGAATACTTCATTCAACACACGTGGCGAGCCTATCGTCTGCACGCCGCGCGATGCCGTCGAATCCTTCTGCACCACGCCGCTCGACGTGCTGGCGATCGGCTCCTTCCTGCTGGAAAAACCGAGCCTGATGCGCGGTGCGCACACCGAAGAAACTGCCGCTGCGAAAGTGCAGCCGACCGAGGTCGACGCTGTCAGCGCCTGAGGCGATTGGAGACAAGCATGAGAGAAGCGCATCGAAAACGCATCCTCGTCACGGGCGGCGCCGGCTTTCTCGGCTCTCACCTGTGCGAATACCTGCTGGCGCGCGGCCACGACGTCCTGTGCGTCGACAACTTCTATACGGGCACCAAGCGCAATATTGCGCATCTGCTCGATCACCCTGCCTTTGAGCTGATGCGGCACGACATCACCTTTCCTCTATAT
>DATAHI010000159.1:0-9875 GCA_036263255.1 Oxalicibacterium sp.
CGAACTTCCCGGCCGACGTGCTGCCGGCCTATCTGGAATCGATCGGCGTGCCCTACCACATCGAAAACCAGGACACCTATTCGATCGTCAAGCGCTTGATCCCAGAAGGAAAGACCACCTGCTCACTGTGCTCGCGCCTGCGGCGTGGCATCCTGTATCGCGTGGCGGACGAGCTCGGCTGCAACAAGATCGCCCTCGGCCACCACCGCGACGACATCCTCGAGACCTTCTTCCTGAACATGTTCTTCGGCGCGAAGATCAAGGGCATGCCGGCCAAGCTGGTGTCCGACGACGGCAAGCACATGGTGATCCGTCCGCTGGCCTACGTGAAGGAAGCCGATACCGAGCGCTACGCGAAGGTAAAGAATTTCCCGATCATTCCGTGCGACCTCTGCGGCAGTCAGGAAAACCTGCAGCGCAAGCAGATCAAGGGTATGTTGCGCGAATGGGAGAAGAAGTATCCGGGCCGGGTCGACAACATCTTTGCCTCGCTCTCCACGGTCGTGCCGTCGCATCTGATGGATCGTGCACTGTTCGGTTTTGCCGATCTCCAGCCCACCGGCCAGGCGGTGGCAGACGGCGACATTGCGTTCGACGAGGAGCCGTGCTCAACCGCGACAGCGCAACCTGGCATCATTGCCTTGCACAGCGAAGATTCCTGAGGCGTGGGCGATTACAGTCGTTGCGCCTGAAACATGGCGGCATCGATCGTGAATGAATCGTCTGCCTCGACGGAAAAATAGCTGCGCGTCTCGTCAGGCGCCGATGCAAAGAGGCTGCGGATGGCGGTCACGCGTTCCGGCGGCGTGCGCATACGCGCGATCCAGTCGGCAAATACCATCTTGAGCTTCCAACTGCGCACATGCTCTGCCGCAAACCCGGCAGCACGCAGCATGTCGTTCCATTCGGAGACACGATAGTCGCGCACGTGCGAGGCGTCGCGCAACAGTTCGACTGCCTGCAAGGTCGTATCGTGCAAGGGATACTCGGGCGCGGCAATGTCGATGACAACAAGCCGCCCTCCCGACCGCAATACACGATGCGCTTCGCGTAAACCTGTCGGTACATCGGACCAGTGGTGCGCAGAGAAGCGCGTGATGACGATATCGAACGACGCATCGGCGAACGGCAGTGTCTCGGCCTGCGCCTGCCGCGTAACAATATTGGCCAAGCCGCGCTCGCGCGCTGCAGCGGCGACTACCGCAAGCATCTGCTCCGACAGGTCGCAGGCGACCACCGAAGACGCCACCGGCGCTACGGCGAAACTGACATGCCCGCCGCCGCAACCGAGATCGAGCACCACCGCATTCTCCACGCTGCCGACCATTGCCTTTGCTGCCTGCAGATCCTCGCCCTGCGCATGCACTGCGCTGGTCAGATATGCCGCCGCCGTGTCACCAAACTGCTTTGCCGCCACCGCCGACTGTTTCATCTTTCTCTCTCCGGTTGAAGACCACATCTGCAGAATATGCAATCATTTATCCCCTAACAAGGCAACAAATTATCCTGGTATGTTTTCTGCCAGTCAGACTCGTTGATCCGCATTCCAAAGGTTTCTTCATGCACGGCAAACTTGGCGAATTCATTCGCCTGCATCGCGAACGCGTCAAGCCGCAGGATCTCGGTCTGCGTACAGCCGGCACACGCCGCACGCCCGGATTGCGGCGAGAAGAGCTGGCACAACTGTGCGGCGTCAGCCCGACTTGGCTGACGTGGCTGGAACAGGGTCGTCCGGTATCTGCGTCGACCAAGGTACTGGTGCGTCTCGCCGATGTGATGAGCCTGACGCCGGCCGAGCGCGCCTATCTCTTCAAGCTGGCCGACAAGCTCGATCCGCATGAACCGGGAACGCATACGGCATTGCCGAACGCAAACGCCATCGTCAAGGCGATCAACGTGCCGGCCTACATACTCAATCGCGAGTGGAATGCGATTGCATGGAACCGCTCTGCGCAGGAGTTGTTCGTGGGCTGGCTCGATGCCTCTGCGGTCAGAAGAACGCCGCAGCCGAATCTGCTGCGTTTCATGTTTCTCGAACCGGCCGCGCATCAACTGATTACAGATTGGGCAGATCGCGCCGATCGCCTGGTGGCGGAATTCCGCGCCGACTGCGGCAAGGCGGCCGATGAAGAGCCGCTGCTTGGCCTGATTGACGGCTTGAAGCACGAGAGCAAAGAGTTCGAACGTCGTTGGCATGCGCAGCACGTCGTCGGTCGCGATGGCGGAGCGCGAGGATTTCATCATCCGCGCAAGGGAGCATTGCAGTTCGAGCAGGTTACGCTGAACCTCGCAGCCGCGCGCGGCGCGAAACTCGTGATGCTGCTGCCCGCTACGAATCCGCCTTCGCCATCAGACGATTGAAGTCGCTAACCCAATCCTGCAGGGTATTGATGAAATGGCGCCGCTGCTCGGGCGTCGCCATGTGCAGCATCTCCGCAACCAGCGCTGCATTTGCTTCATCCGATTGATCGAAGAATGTACGGTACTGTTGATTGCCGAAATGGTCCATCGCAGCCACAATGTATTGACGGATCATTTGCTCCGTCGCTTCCTTGCTCGGCTTCTGCGCCTGAATCTTCTTCAGCAACTCGATCATCTTCTGCTGGCGCAGCAGGCGATCGGCCATCACGAGTTCGTTGTTCAGCGGTCGTGCGTCCGACAGTGCACGCAGTCTCTGCTCCTGCTCGTGGCTGAAATTGCCGAACCAGTACTCGGCCTGCTTCATCATTCGTTTGTAACGGAACTCCTGCCTGTCCTGCACTGAACCGCGCAGATAATCCTTGCGGAATTTATCGTTGTTCTTGTCCAGTTTCTTGTCGATGTTGTCGATCTGCTCGGGCGTCAGCGAGAGCGCCAGGTCGGCGAGTTCCGGCGCTGCGCGATCGACGATCGTGTTGACGCTCTTGCGCCCCTCTTGATAGTCAGCCAGCAGATCGGCTTTCGTGATAGCCGAATAGTCGGCGCGCTGCAGGCGAGAAATCAGTTTTACGTACTGCTGCAGCTGCGTCTTGCGGTGCCAGGCGAACAGTTCGTCGATATGCGATTTGACCCAGGGTTTTTGCTCGCTTTCGAAATCGACGTAGCTATTGAGCCACCAATACGAAATCGTTTCGCCATTGCTGTAACCGATGCGCGCGGCACTGCAGGCCAGCAAAGCGGCGGCCAGGCCGGCTATCAGCAGCCTTTTGAACAGGATCAGGAAAGGTCGCATGCTAAAATTTTCCATCGTTTTGAAGGCCTTCTATGAACATCGTCATTCTCGCTGCCGGCATGGGAAAGCGCATGCATTCCGCATTGCCGAAAGTGTTGCACCCTCTTGCAGGCAAACCATTGCTGTCGCACGTCGTCGACACCGCGAGGGCGCTTGCGCCGCGCACCTTGTGCATCATCTACGGGCATGGCGGCGAACAAGTGCGCGACGCCCTGCACGCGGCCGATGTGTGCTTTGCCCGGCAGGAGCCGCAGCTCGGCACCGGCCACGCCGTCATGCAAGCCTTGCCGCAGCTTGACGACGCCACCCCGACGCTGATCCTCTACGGCGACGTACCGCTGACAAGCGCGGCATCGCTGCAACGCCTGTTGGACACGGCCGGCAATCAAAAGTTGGGCATCCTGACAGTCGACCTGGACGATCCGACCGGTTATGGCCGCATCGTGCGCGAAGGCGGTGCGATCAAGCGCATTGTCGAACAGAAGGATGCCAATGAATCCGAACGCGCCATTTGCGAAGTCAACACCGGCATCATGGTGGCGCCTACCGCATCGCTGAAGAAATGGTTGGGCAAGCTCTCAAACAACAACGCGCAAGGCGAGTACTACCTGACCGACATCGTTGCCGCTGCGGTGAAAGATGGCGTCGAGGTCGTTTCTGCACAGCCTGATGCCGTGTGGGAAACCCATGGCGTGAACAGCAAGCGCCAGCTGGCCGAACTCGAACGAATCTATCAACGCAACGCAGCCGACCGTCTGCTTGACGAAGGCGTGACGCTGGCCGACCCGCTGCGCATCGACATTCGAGGCAGCCTGCGCTGCGGACGCGACGTCAGCATCGATGTAGGCTGCATATTCGAAGGAGATGTCGTACTCGCGGACGGCGTACGCGTGGATGCATATTGCGTGATCCGCAATTCGCGCATCGGTGCGAAAACGCACGTTCGGCCATACTCGCATTTCGAGGATGCGACCATCGGCGAGGAATGCATCATCGGCCCCTACGCGCGGCTGCGCCCGGGCACGGTATTGGCCGAAGACGTCCACATCGGCAATTTCGTGGAGGTAAAGAACAGTGAGATCGCCGCGCACAGCAAGGCCAATCATCTGACCTACGTCGGCGATTCCACAGTTGGCACACGGGTCAACCTGGGCGCCGGCACCATTACCTGCAACTATGACGGCGTGAACAAGTCGCGCACCGTGATCGAGGATGACGTGTTCGTCGGCAGTGCGACGCAATTGATCGCGCCGATCCGCGTCGGCCGCGGTGCGACGCTGGGGGCCGGCACCACGCTGACGAAAGATGCGCCAGCGGAAAAACTCACCGTATCGCGCGCCCGACAAGTCACCGTCGATGGCTGGCAGCGCCCGGTCAAGAAAAAATGAAAGACGGGCCATACGGCCCGTTTTTTATCCCGCCGCAATCGGCAGCGCTGCGTAACGCCGCCCGAAGTACAACTGCACCCCGATTGCCAGCAGCGACAGCGCACCGCCCATTGCACACACGCCGGGCCAGTTCCAGTGCGTCCACGCCAGATTACCGGCGACCGAACCCAGGCCGCCGCCCAGAAAGCGCGTGACGTTGTAGACGGTATTCAAGCGGCCCACCGCTTCGCTCTTCAGCGCGAAATTGCGCGTCATATTCGATACATGGCCGGACTGCATGCCAAGATCCAGCAGCACGACACCGGCGGCGATGCCGACCAAACCGTAGCCCACGCTGCCGAACACCAGAAAGGCGAGCACGAACAGAATGCTGCTCAGCATCACGGTCAGGCGCGGGCTGCGCTTGTCCGACAGCTTGCCTGCGTAGGGCGCCGCCGTCGCCCCGATCACGCCGACCAGGCCGAACATGCCGGCCACGTCGCTGCCGTAGGCTTGCGGCAAGCTGTGCACATGGAACACCAGCGTGGTCCAAAACGCACTGAACGCCGCAAACTGTAAAGCAGCCACCAGCGATGTTTCCCGCAGCACCGGCTGAGTACGGATCAATTCACCCATCGAACGCATTAGCGATGCATAGCTGCCGTGAAAGGTCGGCAAGCCCTGCGGCAGCGTGCGGCCGAGCAGTACGAACAGTACGATCATCAAGCCGGCCGCGATCCAGTACATCGTCTGCCAGCTCCAGTGCGCGCCGACGAAACCGGCGATCGTGCGCGACAGCAGAATGCCGCTCAACAACCCTCCCATTACGATGCCGACCACGCTACCGCGTTCCTTCGGCGGCGCCAGTTGCGCAGCGAAAGGCGTCAGCAGTTGCGGCACGACACTGGTGAACCCGATCACGAAACCGGCCGCGATCAATGCATGCATGGACGGCGCCATCGCGGCGGCGATCAGCGCACAGGTCGCTGCGAGCAGCATCAGCCGGATCAGCTTGCGCCGTTCCGTCATGTCGCTCAGCGGCAGGAACAGCAGCATGCCGAGCGCATAGCCGAACTGCGTCAGCGCCGCCACTACGCCGGCCGCCTTTTCCGTCACGCCAAAGGTATGGGCGAATTCCACCAGCAAGGGCTGGTTGTAATAGTTGTTGGCGACCACCACGCCGCCCGTAATGGCCATGATCCAGACCGTCGATTTGCGCATCATGCTACTAACCCGTTGTTGTTATGGAAGGTGAAGTGAGTCTATGCGCGCGGCATTTATAAGGAAAATACCGTTTAAATTTCACATTCATACTTATAAAATATAGGTATGGACCTCCGTCAGCTCAAATACTTCATGGCCATCGTCGAGGAAGGCCAGATCAGCCGCGCCGCCCGACGCCTGCACATGGCGCAACCGCCGCTCAGCTTGCAACTGAAAATGCTGGAGGAAGAACTCGGCGCGCAACTGATCGAGCGCAATACCAAGAGCCTGCGCCTGACTGAGGCCGGCCATGCGCTGTATCGGCGCGCGGAGCAGATCGTCGGACTGGTCGACACCACGTCGAAGGAAATCCGCGAATTCGATCAGGGTCTGCGCGGCACGCTCGCGATCGGCAGTCCGCCCGGCGTCGGCCATCTGTACATGCCGCCGCGCATCGCTGCATTCCATGCGCAATATCCGGAAGTGAATTTCACCTGGCGCGAAGGCAATACCTACCGCGTTCTCGAATTGCTCGATGCGCACGTGATCGAGGTCGGCATCGTGCGGCTGCCAATCGATGAGCAGAACTATGAATGGCGGCCGCTGGTGACCGAGCCGTGGGTCGCCGTAGCGCGCCGCTTGCCGGACGAAGCGCGGCCGCCGTCGATCACGCTGCCGGAACTAGCACGCGAACCGCTGCTGATGATGCAGCGCCAGCAAGGCATTTTTTCGCACGACATGGTGTGGGACGAACTGCGCGCAGCTGACGTGACGCCGACCGTGTTCTGCGAGAGCGACAACGTGATGGCGCTGCTGATGCTGGTCGAACTCGGCCTGGGCGCCGCCATCGTGCCGCGCTCGGCAGCGCTGTTGAAACCGGGCGACAGTCTGCACATCATGGAGATTACCGGCTGCAAGCTGGAATCGGCGGTCGCGATTACCTGGCTCAGGGGACAACGCCTGTCAGCCGCGGCAACGAAATTCCTCGCGATGTTCTGACGCGGCATCAGACCGCAATGTGCGTCTCGAACTTGCTGCGGTGGATGGAAAAGAAGGTTTTCACGTTACGCACGTTCGCATGCGCAGTGAACACGCGGTGCGCAAGGGCGTGATAAGCCGGCATGCCCGCAACCTGTACGATCAATACGAAGTCTGGTCCCGGCGAGACGCGATAACACTGCAACACCCCTTCTTCGCTCGCCAGCAAGGCTTCGAATTCTGCCTGTCTCTCCGCCCCTTGATGATCAAGCGTGATTTCGACGATGGCCGTCAGCTGCGCGCCGACCTTGGCAGGCGCCACAATGGCCACCTGCTTTTCGATTATCCCCAATTCAGTCAGACGTCGCACGCGGCGCAGGCAGGTCGGCGGCGAGGCATGGACGGCTGCCGCCAGTTCATTGTTGGTGCGCGCTGCGTCCGCTTGCAAGGCGTTCAGAATTCGGCGATCCAGTTCGTCCAGTAACGGTATCGGCTCTATATTATTCATATTTAACATCTTTATGAAATTTTATTTCTTAAATATTCCCTTTCGCAATCTTAAGTCAATTCATTCAGATTTTTGAAAACTTATTCCACCGCCATTGTTCTACGATGACGCACTAATTAGAACTTCGAATGAAAGGCTGAGCTATGTGTGGCATCGTCGGCGCCGTGGCGCAACGCAATATCACTCCGATCCTGATCGAGGGTCTGAAGCGCCTCGAATACCGGGGCTACGACTCCTGCGGCGTCGCGCTGCATGTGGACGGAGAACTGCAGCGCGCGCGCAGTACCTCGCGTGTCGCCGACCTTGAACAGCAGACGATCGCCGATCATCTCGCTGGCTTTACCGGTATCGCACACACGCGCTGGGCAACGCACGGCGCGCCGGCTTCGCACAATGCGCACCCCCATTTCTCACGCGGCCGCATCGCTCTGGTCCACAACGGCATCATCGAAAACCACGACGAGCTGCGCGAAGAATTGAAAGGTGCGGGCTATACATTCGAAAGCCAGACCGACACCGAAGTCATCGCTCACTTGGTCGACCACCTGTACAACGGCGATCTGTTCGATACCGTGCAGCAGGCAATCAAGCGTCTCACCGGCGCATTCGCGATCGCTGTGTTCTGCCGCGAGGAACCGCACCGCGTGGTCGGCGCGCGCCGCGGTTCGCCGCTGATTGTCGGCGTGGGCAAGGGCGAGAACTTCCTGGCTTCCGATGCGATGGCGCTGGCCGGCACGACCGATCAGATCATCTATCTGGAAGAAGGCGATGTGGTCGACCTGCAATTGCAACGCGTCTGGATCATTGACGCCAATGGCAAACAAGTGCAGCGCGAAGTAAAGACGGTGCACGCGCATACCGGCGCAGTCGAACTCGGTCCGTATCGCCATTACATGCAGAAGGAAATCTTCGAACAGCCGCGTGCCATCTCCGATACGCTGGAAGGGGTGGAGGCCATCATGCCGGAGATCTTCGGCGACAAGGCCTATGGCATTTTCAAGAAGATCGATTCGCTGCTGATTCTTGCCTGCGGTACTAGTTATTACGCCGGGCTGACGGCGAAGTACTGGATCGAGGCGATTGCCGGCGTGCGCGTCGACGTCGAAATCGCAAGCGAATACCGCTACCGCAACAGCGTACCGAATCCGAACGCACTGGTCGTTACCATCACGCAAAGCGGCGAGACCGCAGACACGCTCGCAGCACTGCGTCACGCACAATCGCAAGGCATGCAGCACACGCTAACGATCTGCAACGTCGCCACCAGCGCGATGGTGCGCGAATGTGCGCTGGCCTACATCACGCGTGCCGGCGTGGAAGTGGGCGTCGCCTCGACCAAGGCCTTCACCACGCAACTCGCTGCGCTGTTCCTACTGACGCTCACGCTGGCACAAGTCAAAGGACGACTGGACGATGAACAGGAGGCCGCGTATCTGAAGGAAATGCGCCACCTGCCCGCTGCGATTTCCGCCGTGCTCGCTCTGGAACCGCAGATCATCGCCTGGGCCGATGCCTTCGCACGCAAAGAGAATGCCCTCTTCCTCGGTCGCGGCCTGCACTACCCGATCGCACTGGAAGGTGCGCTGAAGCTGAAGGAAATTTCATACATCCATGCCGAAGCGTATCCGGCCGGCGAACTGAAGCATGGTCCGCTCGCGCTCGTTACTGAGGAAATGCCGGTCGTCACCGTCGCACCGAACGATTCGATGATCGAAAAATTGAAATCGAATATGCAGGAAGTACGTGCACGCGGCGGCGAGCTCTATGTCTTTGCCGACGGCGACTCGCACATCGGCTCAAGCGAAGGCCTGCATGTGATCCGTCTACCTGAACATTACGGATCCCTGTCGCCCATTCTGCACACTGTGCCGCTGCAATTGCTCGCCTATCATACGGCGCTCGCGCGCGGCACCGACGTGGACAAGCCGCGCAATCTGGCGAAATCAGTGACGGTGGAATAGCGTGTCGCCTGCAAGCGTCGGCGTTTTGAAAGCATATAGTCTGAGACAGACAATCAAAGATTGAAACGAACTAAAGTTCGAGACAAAGACATACGGACTTGCCTCGAATCGTGCAGCCGATTGGCACGTAACGCAAAAATCTACGCGCAGCGTGGCATTCTCGTTTTCGAGGCAACTAACAGTCGAGCGATGAGATGAACAAGGGCTATGGAGAAATTCGCTGCAAATTCTGCCAGACTTGGCAGCGGTCAGAGGTGCAGCACTACGACGAAGAAAGTTTCCTCGCTATTGCGCCGGGAACCGAAGGGCAGGAATGCATCAACTTGTGGTGCAAGCAGTGGATCCCCGCGGACAACGACAACTTTCGCTGGCGCACGGTAAAAGTGTTAGAGCCGGGGAAATCTTGAGGCTGTGTTGCACGGTGGGCTATGCCTCGCACCTGTCTAGCCACACGGCTCCGATTCACAGTGGAATCCTTTTCCGTCGTCATAAACAAATGACTTAAAACCTTCTATGAGAGGCGTCTTAGCAAACTGAAAGAAGGTGTCGTTAAAATCGGTCAATAATTTCGATGCAGCGATAGTCGTTTATCTTCTCCTTGGTGAACTTTTTGCCACTTTCTAAGTTCGGTCTCACGTTTCCTATAG